>JAIRWW010000264.1 GCA_031268685.1 Azoarcus sp. | reverse complement strand
GCATCCTGCACCATGCGCTGAATTTCGGCTTCCGACAGGCCCGAATTGGCCTTGATGGTAATCTTGCTTTCCTTGCCAGTAGCCTTGTCCCTGGCCGAGACGTGCAGAATGCCATTAGCGTCGATATCGAAGGTGACTTCGATCTGCGGCACCCCGCGCGGCGCGGGCGGAATCTCGGTGAGGTTGAACTCGCCAAGAAGGTTGTTGCCGGCGCTCATGGGACGCTCGCCTTGCAAGACACGGATCGTCACCGCCGACTGACTGTCGGAGGCTGTGGAAAACACCTGGCTAGCCTTGGTCGGGATGGTTGTGTTCTTCTGGATGAGCTTGGTCATAATCGCGCCCTCGGTTTCGATACCGAGCGACAGCGGCGTAACATCGAGCAGCAACACATCCTTGACGTCGCCTTGCAGTACGCCGCCCTGGATGGACGCACCGACGGCCACAGCCTCATCGGGGTTGACATCCTTGCGCGGCTCCTTGTCGAAGAATGTCTTTACCTTTTCCTGCACCTTGGGCATGCGAGTCTGGCCGCCGACGAGAATCACGTCGTCGATATCGGAGACTTTCAGCCCGGCGTCCTTCAGCGCAGTACGGCAAGGCTCGATCGAACGCTCGATCAGGTCCTCGACCAGAGCCTCGAACTTGGCGCGCGTGATCTTGAGCGTGAGGTGCTTCGGGCCATTCGCATCCGCCGTGATGTAGGGCAGATTGATTTCGGTCTGCTGGCCGGAAGAAAGCTCGATCTTGGCCTTTTCGGCGGCTTCTTTCAGGCGTTGCAGGGCGAGCACGTCGTTCTTGAGATCGACGCCCTGATCCTTTTTGAACTCGGTGACGATGTAGTCGATGATGCGCTGGTCGAAGTCCTCGCCGCCAAGGAAAGTATCGCCGTTGGTCGAAAGAACCTCAAACTGATGCTCGCCGTCGATATCAGCGATTTCGATGATGGAAATGTCGAATGTGCCGCCGCCGAGGTCATAAACCGCGATTTTGGAATCGCCCGGCTTCTTGTCCATGCCGAAGGCAAGCGCCGCCGCCGTGGGTTCGTTGATTATGCGGCGCACTTCCAGCCCGGCGATCTTGCCCGCATCCTTTGTGGCCTGCCGCTGACTGTCGTTGAAATATGCAGGCACGGTAATGACCGCCTCGGTCACTTCTTCGCCGAGGTAATCTTCCGCAGTTTTTTTCATCTTGCGCAGCACTTCGGCGGAAACCTGCGGCGGCGCGATTTTTTTGTCGCGCACTTCCACCCAGGCATCGCCATTGTCCGCATTGACGATCTTGAAAGGCATCAGGTCGATGTCCTTTTGCACTTCCTTTTCGCCGAAGCGGCGGCCAATCAGGCGCTTGACAGCAAAAAGGGTATTTCTGGCGTTCGTGACCGCCTGTCGCTTGGCTGGCGCGCCGACCAGGATTTCCCCATCTTCGGCGTAGGCAACCACCGATGGCGTAGTTCGCGCGCCTTCGGAATTTTCGATGACCTTGGGCTTGCCGCTTTCCATGATCGAAACACAGCTGTTGGTGGTACCCAGGTCGATACCGATGATTTTGCTCATGAGTCGGATTCCTTTTTCATTGAGATTCTGTACGCGGGCCGCCTTCCGGCCCGGAATGTCGTGAATATGGGGTGTTGCGGCGCGCTTTCAAGCCTTGGCCCGGGCAACCATCACCATGGCCGGGCGAATGACGCGCCCGTGCAACAGATAGCCTTTTTGCAACACGTCGATGACGGTGTTCGGTTCGGCCTCGGATTCAAGCGTGCCGATCGCCTGATGCTTGTTGGGATCGAACTTCTGGCCAAGCGGGTCTTCCTCGACAAGACCCGCTCCATCGAACGCGGCAATGAGTTGCCTGAGCGTGAGTTCGACACCTTCGCGCAGCTTTTCGGAGGTCTGGTTTTCAGTGGCAAGCGCCGCTTCCAGGCTATCCTTGACCGGCAACATCGCGCCGGCGAATTTTTCGGAAGCAAACTTCGATGCCTTTGCAACTTCTTCCTGCGAGCGGCGGTGCACGTTTTCGGCCTCGGCCTTCGAGCGCAGCAGAACGTTGCGCTGTTCAGCAAGCTGCGCTTCAGCTTCGACAGTGCGCGCCTCGGCCATGGTGGATCGCACTTCGGCTTCGACGATGCGCGCTTCGGCATCCCTGAGCGCGGCGGCCAGATCGCCCGGCCCACCTTCCTGTAGCCTGGCTTGCACATCCAGCACGATATTCCCAATGTCGAGATCCGTGTCCTCGGGAGGAAGGGAAGGCCCCCCCGCGAATGCGCTATCCGGAACGGAGGCGGGGGCTTCCTGCCCGGTGTCTTTCTGCGTTACCGACGTTTCCGTTTCCGTTTCCTGCATTATCGGCGCTACCGGCGCACCAGCGGGCGCACCGGCATATCCGGACGAAACGGGCTGGCCCTGGTCGAGCTGCATCTGGCCAGCGGGACTGGGTGAATGTCGCGACATGGGAAAAGCTTCCTCGGTATATATACTGGAGCGCCTAATTGGGGACGAGATAGCGGATTTCAAGAGAAAAGCGCGAATATTTGTTCCCAGAGGACGCATCCCCGGCACAGGGAACCAAGGCACCGTATCATCTGTCCTTGATTAAGCGCCTTCCAGACGTGACAAAAAGCTGGCTTGCCGCCGACGGCGTACCCCAATGACATCATCGGCCACCGCGCCCATTTCTCCACATGCCCGCAACGTGCTCATATAAACCTATCGCACAATGATCGAATTCCGTCTTTTGCGTGCCGCCTGCTGCCTTGCATTGCTGGCTGCGGCAGCCTCCTTGGCCGCCGCCGGTTTTGAACCCGCCAGACCCACCATGCCCGGCGAGCCTGTTTCCCTGGACGGCGAAATCGCCGCCCTGAGCCTGAGAGATGCCATCATCATCGGACTGAACGGTAACAACGCCATACGCGACACTTATCGCAAACGTGTCGCGCAAAAAGCCGAACTGGAAGCGGCGGAGAACCGTTTTTCCCCGAAACTCTCTATCAACAGCCGCCACACCGCCAGCCAGAACCTGAACGAAAACATCAACCAGACAGAGTTTTCTCCCACCGCCACGCTGCAAAGCGAATACGGCACCCAATT
>JAIRWW010000248.1 GCA_031268685.1 Azoarcus sp. | reverse complement strand
AGGGGCTGGAAAAGGGGCTGAAAGATGGGTTGGAAAAGGGGTTGGAAAAAGGGCTGGAAAGAGGTCGTGTGGAAGGCGAGGCATCTGTTCTCTCTCGCCTGTTGGCGCGCCGTTTTGGCCCTTTGCCGGAGTGGGCGTTGGCGCGTCTGCGCCAAGCCGATGCCGCTCAGCTGGAAATCTGGACAGATAATGTGCTGGACGCGGCAAGCCTGACGGGCGTACTGGGCGCGCCGCCAAACATGCATTGACAAGCCATTCTGAAGCTTCAGGTCGCCGGGCGCGGCTTTGCCCAGCTTGATGAGAGGCTGGCAGTCCTGAAAGAATTGCGAGCCTCGCTCAACAATGAATGCGGCCGCAGGCAAGTCCAGCAAGCCTTGCGCCATGCCGGGGTAGCGAATTCGCGCGCCTGAAAGGGATATTTACTCATTGAGAGAGAATATCCTTGCTCCAGGCGCGGACATCCTTGCTCTTGGAGCTGACACCCTGGCCCTGAGAGTCGATATTCTCGCTCCGAGAGCCGACGTCCTCGCTTTAAGAGCTGACGTCCTCGCTCAGAGAAGCGATTTTTTCGCTCCGAGAAAGAAAATCCTCGTTTTGGGAGAGAACTTTCTCGCTATGAGTGAGCACATCCTGTCTCAAAGAAAGAACATCCTCGCTTTTAGAAAGGCAAACCTGTCACAAAGAAAAAACGTCGTCTGTTCAGGAAAGAACGACAAGTATTATGGAAAAGCCCGTCAGGCTGCTGAAGAAAGCGCCGCTTGTGCGAGAAAAACGCTCCATCTCTGCCGTATCATCATCCTGGCAAACAAATAAAAAACCAGCTTTCTGAACTTCACTCAGCTTTCCATGATTCTTCTTTCCGCTGCCCTGGCGGTTCTTTTTGGTAAAAAGCCCGGCCATTTCAGTATCCAAGGCTGAAGCTGTCCGTGCATGAAAACGGCGCTCCGGTTTCCACGCCGCGTCAGGCGCTATTATTCTTCAGGGGAAGGCCGCGGCGGAATGGCGGCGCTGCTGAAATACGCCGCAGGCATGCTGAATACCTCTCTCAACTCATTCACAAAACACTCGGCTGCCGGCGACAGCGAGCGGTTTCGCTTGCGGATTATGCAAATTCTGCGGACGAGATCAGGATCGCTGATGGCCGTCATGCGCATGCCTTCGCAGGCAGCCGCGTGCATTGCCGCTTCCGGCAGGATGGAAATTCCCAGGCCCGCGCGCACCATGCCAATGGCCGTGGACAGGTAAACGGACTCGCAGCTCAGGTTGAATTCCAGCGCCGCTTTTTCTACGGCACGGTCGAATAAAGTCCGGACACTAGTCCCGCGGCACGGAATTATCAGCGGATAAGCAAGGATATCCCGCAGCATCAAGCGCGAACGGCCAGCCAGGGGATGGTCATCCAGAAAGAATACGCCCAGACGGTCGAGCAGCAAGTCTTCAAACTCGATGTCCTTGTCCGGCCCCAACTGGCTGCCGATGCCGAAGTCCACTTCTTCCGACTTCACCGCGTGCAGGATGCGTTCTGCAATAGCGTCTATGACGCTTATCTTGACGTCGGGATACATTGCGGCGAAGCGCCGGATAGCTGCCGGCAGCAGGCTGGCCGCGACAGTGGGCAAGACCGCCATCGTCACCGAGCCGCATTTTATACAGGCCATGTTGCGGCTGACTCTCAGTACCGACTCTGTGTCTATGAGTACACGCTCCAGGAGCGGCAACAGATTCCGCCCCATTTTCGTGAGTACGACTTGCCGTTTGTTGCGATCAAACAAGCGTACCCCCAAAGACTCTTCCAGTTGTTTGATTTGAACCGTTAAAGCGGGTTGGGAGACATGTAATTCAAGTGACGACTGCGTAAAACTGCCCAAGCGTGCAATAGCGAGAAATGCACGAATATGTTTGATGCCTTGGCGCATAAATAAACCGGATTAGTGTGATCCAATAAATTCAATTTACTAGTTGCTACACATTCATACAATTGTATTTGTACACATCTGTGTTGAAACGACGTTTTTATTTTGCGCCACGACACAAGATGATCCGAAGCGGCAATTACCGCAAATCGTTGAAGGAGAAGAAGAATGCTCGCTCTACTCGGACTGGCAACAATTGTAGTATTGCTGGCGGTCATTATGTCCAACAAAATGTCGCCATTAGTAGCGCTCATTGCAATTCCTGTCATTGCCGCGCTCGTCGGCGGCTTTGGACTGGAAACAGGAAAGTTCATCGTCGCCGGTATACGCGCAATTGCGCCGGTTGCCGGCATGTTCGTTTTTGCCATTATATTTTTCGGTGTCGTTACCGATGCCGGAATGATGGACCCCATAATAGACCGCATCCTGCGTGTTGTCGGGACGCGGCCGCCCCGTATTGTCGTCGGTTCTGCATTGCTGGCGCTTTTAATCCATCTCGACGGCTCCGGCGCGGTATGTTTTCTCATCACTATTCCTGCAATGCTCCCGCTTTATGAGCGTTTGGGTATGGATAAACGAATCCTGGCCTGTGTGGTCTCAATGGCTGCGGGCGTAAATTTCCTGCCCTGGACAGGCCCGATGATTCGTTCTGCCGCTGCACTAAAAGTCCCGGCGACCGATATTTTCAATCCGCTGATTCTCGTTCAGGCCGTCGGCCTGGTTTTTGTTTTCGTCACCGCCTATATGCTCGGAAAACGCGAGGAGCGGCGGCTTGGCTTGTGCGCTGCCGATGCGGCAATCGGCGATTTCTCCGCAGGGGACAACACGCCCCGGGTCACGCTCACGGACAGCGAGCGCGCCCTGCGCCGCCCCCATCTGTTCTGGGTGAATCTGGTGCTGACGCTGAGCGTCATGGGCATGATGATTTTCGGTATTGCCGACCCAGTGGTTATGTTCATGATCGGCGTCGTGCTGGCGCTGATGATCAACTACCCCGACGTCAAAATGCAGCGGGCGCGCGTCGATGCGCATGCAAAGGCCGCATTGATGATGGCGGGCATCCTGCTGGCCGCGGGCGCTTTCACCGGGATCATGGGGGGCACCAAGATGCTTGCCGCCATGGCGCAGACCGCCGTCACCTTTGTGCCGCCCGACATGGCCCAGCACATACCCTTTGGGCTGGCGATCATCTCGATGCCGCTGAGCCTGCTGTTCGATCCTGATTCCTTCTATTTTGGTGTCATGCCGGTTATTGCCGAGGTGTACAAGACTTTTGGCGGCGATCCGATCCAGATTGCTCAGGCTTCCGTCCTTGGGCAGATGACAACAGGTTTTCCGGTCAGTCCTTTGACTCCAGCGACTTTCCTTGTCGTCGGGCTGACCGGTATTGGCCTGGGCGAGCACCAGAAGTTTTCCATTCCCTTCCTTTTCGCGGCCTCGGTAATCATGAGCCTGGCCGCGGTCGCCCTGGGCGTCTTTCCACTCTGATATGAGGAGAAACAGCATGAAAACTGTGAGAATCGGTTCCGGCGCAGGTTATTCGGGCGACCGCATAGAACCCGCGCTGGAGTTGGCGGAAAAGGGCGATATCCAATATCTGGTGTTCGAGTGCCTGGCCGAGCGCACCATCGCGCTGGCCCAGCAGGCCAAGCTCAAAGACCCGAAGAAGGGCTACGATCCCTTGCTTGTCGACCGCATGGAAGCCGTCTTGCGCACTTGCCATGAAAAGGGTATCAAGATCGTTACCAATATGGGGGCGGCCAACCCAATCGCGGGCGCGAACAAGATTGCCGAAGTTGCCCGCGCGCTGGGTATCAAGGGGCTGAAGATCGCCGCCATTACCGGCGACGACGTGCTTGAGCATTTGAAGGGTGGGGATTTCCCCCTGATGGAGACCGGCGCGCCGGTCTCGTCCCTCAGCGGTGTCGTCTCGGCCAATGCTTACCTGGGCGCTTCGCCAATCGTTGAGGCTCTGAAAGAAAACGCCGATGTCGTCATCACTGGCCGGGTAGCCGATCCCGCGATCTTCCTGGCGCCGCTGGTCTATGAGTTCGGCTGGTCGATGGAAGACTGGAACCTGCTGGGCAAGGGAACCGTCGTCGGGCATTTGCTGGAGTGCGCCGGGCAAGTAACGGGCGGCTATTTCGCCGACCCGCCGGTCAAGAACGTCGGCGGTCTTGCCCGCCTGGGATTTCCCATTGCCGAAGTCAGCCCGGACGGCAGCGCGGTCATCACAAAGGTCAAGAATTCCGGCGGCAAAGTCACCGCCCGCACCTGCAAGGAGCAACTGCTCTACGAAATCCACGATCCTTCCCGTTACCTGACCCCGGACGTGGTGGCCGATTTTTCAGCGGTCACGATCACTGAAATCGGGCCGGATCGTGTGCAGGTCGATGGCGGCAGAGGGCAGCCCAAGACCGATACGCTGAAAGTCTCCGTCGGCCACATCGAAGGCCATATCGGCGAAGGGCAGATCTCTTATGCCGGGCCGGGGGCACTCGAACGTGGGCAATTGGCGCTGGACATAGTGCGCGAGCGCTTGAGCCTGACCGGTGTGCGCACGCAGGAGCTGCGTTTTGACCTGATCGGCCTGGACGCCATTCACGGCCCGGCGCGCTCCATGGGCATCCCCCGCGAAGTGCGCTTGCGGGTCGCTGGACGAACCAGCACGGCCAAGGAAGCGGCCCGCATCGGCAACGAAGTTGAAACGCTCTACACCAACGGCCCGGCGGGCGGCGGCGGCGCAACAAAGGCCACGCGGGAAGTCATTGCCGTGGCCTCGGTGCTGATCCCCCGCAATGCCGCAACTCCGAAAATCCACTACCTGGGAGACCAAGCATGAAACTACGTGAACTCGCGCATTCCCGCACAGGCGACAAAGGCGACATTTCCAATATATCGCTGATCGCTTTCGAGCCGGAGCACTACTCGCTGTTGGAGAAATACGTTACGCCGGAGCGCGTGCGGCAGCACTTCACAGGCATCGTCTATGGGCAGGTTACGCGCTACACACTGCCCGCCCTGGGCGTCATGAACTTCGTCATGGAGCGCGCTTTGGGCGGCGGAGTGACCAGGACGCTGGCGCTGGACGCGCACGGCAAGTGCCTCAGCTCATCGCTCATGGCGCTCGACATTCCGGAACTGGACGGACTGTGCAAACCCGCGGCTGGAGATGTATGAAATGAGCAAAATCGTCTCCGTGGAGGAAGCCGTTGCTCTCATTCCTGAAGATGCTGTCCTGATGATCGGCGGCTTCATGGGCGTCGGCACGCCGTCGCGGCTAATGGACGAAATTGTGCGGCAGCGCAAGTGTGGACTTACCGTCATCGCCAACGACACTGCCCGTCCGGGCCAGGGCATCGGCAAACTTGTCGATGCCCGGCTCGTGCGCCGGATCGTAGTGAGCCATATCGGCACCAACCCCGAAACGCAGCGCCAGATGATCGCGGGCGAACTGGAGGTGGATCTTGTGCCCCAAGGCACACTGGCCGAACGTGTGCGCGCAGGCGGCCACGGCTTGGGCGGAATTCTCACCGCCGTTGGCATCGGCACGGTTGTTGGCAAGGACAAGCGCACGCTGACGGTGGATGGAGATACTTTCCTTTTGGAACTCCCGCTGAAAGCAGATTTCGCCCTGCTCAACGCCAAGCGCGCCGACTACCGCGGCAATTTGCAATACGCGCTGACCGCCCGCAATTTCAACCCCTTGATGGCAATGGCTGCGGCCACTGTCATTGCCGAAGCCGAGGATGTCGTGCCGACCGGCGCCATTACGCCTGACAGCGTGGATACTCCCCACGTCCTGGTCGACTGGCTCATCAATAAGGAGTACTGCAATGGATGATAAAACCGTGATCGCCCGCCGCGTGGCGCGGGAGCTGAAGCCGGGGCAATTAGTGAATTTGGGCATAGGCTTGCCGACGCTCGTCTCGCGTTATCTTCCCGAAGGCATGGAGGTCTTTTTTCAGTCGGAAAATGGTTTGATCGGCATGGGGCTGCTACCGGACAAAGCATTCGCCAGCCGCGACCTTAGCGATGCGGGCGGCGGCCCGACCGGGGCCATGCCCGGCAGCGCCGCCTTCGACTCGGCCTTCTCCTTCGGGCTGATCCGGGGCGGGCATCTGGATGTCACTGTGTTGGGCGGCCTGCAAGTGGACGAAAAAGGCCACCTCGCCAACTGGATGGTTCCCGGCCAGATGGTTCCTGGCATGGGGGGGGCCATGGATCTTGTCACCTGCGCCCGCCGGGTCATTGTGTCGATGACCCACACGGCCAAGGGCAAGGCCAAGATCGTCCCTTGCTGTGACTTGCCGCTGACTTCCATGCGTCGGGTCGATTTGATCGTCACGGAACTGGCGGTCATAGAGCCGACCGGGGGAGGACTCATGTTGCGGGAAATCGCACAGGGCACTACGGTAGAGGAGGTCCGCGCCGTCACGGCGGCCCGCCTGCATGTGAATGGCGAAGTGGCGACAATGTGAAAGGGGGGGGGGGATGTATTTGTGGCACAGGCCCATGCCGCAGTAGCGCCGTGCCTGGTTTGCCCTGGGAGTCCGAACAATCCCGTTCGCTCTGAAAGTCCGGACAATTCCGTTCGCCCTGAGCTTGTCGAAGGGCATTGCCTGTGGAAGCACGGGCTTCGACAGGCTCAGCCCGAACGGGGGGATGCAGGCCAGGGCAGGCACGGGGGTCTGCCCCTACGACAGGTTTAACGAGATGGGCATCTCTCGGGAACACCATGTTGGCTTTCCTCAGGGAGGAAGGCTCTATCTTGACCTGAACCATAGAATCTCAGCCCGAACGGATGAGGTTCCATGAAAGTTGCAACCCAAACGGCTGGACGCGCAAATAAACCCGAGGCCGGCGCGCATCGACGCCTGCCTGCAAGCGATCAATCCATGCCCCATTTTTGCAGTCTGTAGCGCAACTGCCTGAGCGTCATGCCGAGCTTGCGCGCCGCCGCCGAACGGTTCCAATGGGTTTCGTCGAGCGCTTTCAGCATGCGCGCGCGTTCGTCGCCGGGGGTTTCGCCGAAGTCGTCGGCGACGCCGTTTTCTTCATCCGCTTCTTCGTCTGGCGTGACGGCGGCGAAGTGCATGCTGTCCGTAAGGCTGTCCAGCCCCAGGTCGTCCGCGCCGATCAGTTCGCTCTCGCAGAGCGCGCAGGCGCGTTCCAGGATGTTTTCCAACTCGCGCACGTTGCCTGGAAAGTGGTATCGCTGTAGGGCGGACAGCGCCTCTTGGGAGAGACTGCGCCGCGGGCCGCCGTCTCGTTCGGCCAGACGCGCAAGCACATGCACGGCAAGTTCGGGAATGTCTTCCAGGCGTTCGCGCAAGGGCGGCACGCGCAGGGTGATGACGTTGATGCGGAAGTAAAGATCCTGCCGGAAACGGTTTTCCGCCACAAGTTTTCCGAGGTCGTGATGTGAAGCCGAGAGAATGCGCACATCGACCGCTTCTTCGGTTTGCGCGCCAACCGGGCGGACGGCGCGCTCCTGGATGGCGCGCAGAAGCGCAACCTGCATGGAAAGCGGCAGGTCGGCGACTTCGTCGAGGAAAAGTGTGCCGCCGCCAGCTGCTTGGAAAAGGCCGTTTTTGTCCGCCGTTGCGCCGGAGAAGCTGCCTTTGCGATGGCCGAATAATTCGCTTTCCATCAGCTCGTGCGGAATCGCGCCGCAGTTGACGGGCACGAAGGGGCCTGCGGCGCGCATGCCGAGATTGTGGATGAGACGGGCGATGACTTCTTTGCCGGTGCCGGATTCGCCATGGATAAAGAC
>JAIRWW010000235.1 GCA_031268685.1 Azoarcus sp. | reverse complement strand
GTGAACTCGTGGTCGCGGCGGGCGATGGCCTCGATGTCGCTGGGGAAGATATTGACGCCCTTGATGATGAGCATGTCGTCCAGCCGTCCGTGTGTGCCAAGCATGCGCTGTGCGGAGCGCCCGCAGGAGCAGGGAGCTTCGGTGAAGCTGACGATGTCGCCAGTGCGGAAGCGCACGAGCGGGCGGGCGGCTTTTTTCAGGGTTGTGAGCACCAGTTCGCCGCGTTCGCCGTCGCGGACATGTTCGCCCGTCTCGGGGTCGATGACTTCCACGAGAATGTGGTCTTCCGCCCAGTGCAGGCCATGCTTTTCTTCGCACATGCCGCCGCAGGAGCCGAAGATATCCGATAGGCCGTAGTAGTCATAGACAGAAGCGCCCCAGAGCGCCTCGATGCGCTGCCGCGTTTCCGGGATTGAACCGCCCGGTTCGCCCGCGACAAAAATGCGCTGGATATTTAAATCTTTCTTGGGGTCGATGCCTTCCTTGACCGCTGTTTCGCCCAAATACCAGGCATAGGACGGCGTCGTCCAGATAGCGGTGGCCTGGAACTGGCGCACGATGGCGAGCAGGCGTTCGGATGGCACCGTGCCCGCGTGGATGCAGAGCGCGCCAAGTTTTTGCGCGCCGATTACGCAGGGGCCGCCGACGAAAAGCGAGAAATTGAGCGAGTGGCAATAGCGATCCGCCGGACGCAGGCCGGATGACCAGAACTGGCGCGCTTCGTAGTCCATCCAGGCGTCGAAATCCGCCGCGGTGAAGGGCGAGGCGGTGGGAATGCCGGTCGAGCCGGAAGAAGCCGAAATGTAGACGATGTCGCGCTCCGGCACAGCAACAAGATCGCCGAAAGGCGGCACGGCAATCTGGCGGTCGCGCAGGACTTTTTTATCAATGAAGGGAAAGCGCCGGATATCGTCCAGCGTCTTGACCTGCGACGGATGGACTTTGGCGGCGTCGAAACTTTGCCTGTAATAGGGCGAATGCTCGTAGGCATGATGCAGATGCTTTTGCAGCAAGCCGAGTTTGAGCGCTTCCCATTCCTGGCGCGTTTGGGTTTCGAGTTTTTCGTCCCAGTATTTGCGATCTTGTGTCATGTTTTATTTGGCTCAGTTTTTTTGCTTGAATTCGTCCTGCAAGGCTTTCCAGAACGGATCGTCCGGGTTTTCGCGCGCAAGCTGGGCGAGCGCGCGTTCGTAGATCGGGGTAAATACGCCCGTCTTCAAATCGGGCGCTTTATCGATGAATCCGCTATCCAACATCACACCTGCGAAATGCTGCACACCCTTGGTATTGGGGTCGGACGACTGGTCGAGATTGGGAGAGGTATAAGCGCGTTCCAGCAGTGCCGGATCGAGTTTCACGTACTTGGCAATGGCGGCCACTGTTTCTTTTGGATGTTCCACGCCGTACTTTTGCGCCAACAGGACGGCGCGGATGAATTTTTCCAGCGTCGCGGCTCTGTTTTTCACAGCGTTTTCCATCGCCAGGATGCGGCAGCATGGATGGCCGGCTTGCAGATCCGTGGAGCGGAAAACGATCTTCAGCCCTTGGTCTTCGGCGCGCAGGTCATGCGGCCCCCAGATCACGCCCGCATCGACTTGCCCGGACTTGACGGCTTCGATGACCGCCGCCGGATTCTTCAATTCAAACAATTCGAGATCGGTCTTCCAGTTCAGCCCGGCGTCTTTGAGCGCGCCGCGCAAAACCGCATCGCCCGTGGCCAGCCGGATGGTGGCGATCTTCTTGCCCCTGAAACCGGCGATCTTCGACAATTCAGCGGCTTTTTCCGGTGTTGCAACCAGCGCCACATCCCCGCCCATGACGCCGCCTATGATGCGAATTTTCGTGCCCTTGGCCATATGGGCCAGCGGCGCGGTAGTGCCAAAGGGCGCAAGGTCGAGCTTGCCCGATACCAGCGCGTTCAGACCGTCGGCGGAGTTCTGGAATTCGATCAATTCGACATCCAACCCTTCCTTCTCGAACAGTCCATATTCCTTGGCAACAAAGAATTTGGCCTGTCCGGTGACGGGCAAATAACCGACCTTGAGCGATTCGGCAGCGGCGGCTTGGTTTGTTGCCGCAATGCCGATCAGCAGTGTGATGGCAGCGGTTTTAAGCATGGAATGAATGGACATGAAAACTCCTTACCTGATGTTGTCGTTGCCGGTTTCGTGCGCGTCGCGGTATGCCGCCCACGGCGCTTCTTCGTAAGCCTGTTCGTGGATGAAGCGTCCGAGCAGGATCAATTCCCTGGGGCTGGAAAGCGTTCCAGTGTGGCGATAGACGAGGCCGCCTTCGCCATCGAAAAAAACAAAGGCCGGCGTGCCGGAGACGCCGAGCTTTTCGGCCCATTGCGCCGCACTGGGCAGGCTGTCGCCTTTCGGTGTCTTAAGAGCGTCCGCCACATCGATTGCAACTTTGACGGTGCGAAAGCGCTGCTCGAATACCGCCGCCTCGCCGTGCGTGAGCACCTCATTGCGCAGCGCATGGCAATAAACGCAATCTTGTTGCTCGAAAAGTACCGCGAGCAGCTTGCCTTCCTCGGCGGCGGCGCGCGTTTCCGCTGCGAGATCGTCCGCGCCGCGCCCGAAAGGCTCGCCCTGGGCGGGCAAGGCGGTGAAGAAGGCGGCCAAAAGAAGCAGAAACCGTTTCATGGGCATAACTCCTTCTTAGCGCAGCCAGAACAAGGCGCGATGTCGGGCTTTTTCCAGCAGCGTCATCGACAGCCATGTAATCAGCCCGGTATAGAGAATGCCCGCGACCATGCGCGGATAATCGGCATAGTCCGCATAGAATTGCACGAAGCGCCCCAGCCCGGCATTAGCGCCGAAAAGCTCCGCCACGGTGAGCAGTACGAAAGAAAACGCCAGCCCCACGCCCATGCCGGAAAAAACATGCGGCAGGCTCGCGGGCAAGGCGACGCGCCAGTGGTACTCGAAGCCTTTCAAGCCGAGGATGGCGGCATTGTCGCGGTAGCGCTGTTCCAGCGAAGCCGCGCCCGTGGCCGTGTTGTGGAACACCGGCCAGAACGCGCCGATGAAAACGACAAAGATCGCCGAGAGCTGGAAAGTCGGGAGAATGGCTATGGCATAGGGAATATAAACCGTCGGCGGCACGGGCGCGGCAACGCGGGCGAAGGGGAAGAAAACGCGCTGCAAGCGTGGCGATGCGCCAACGGCCAGCCCGAGGGCGATACCGGCGAGACTGGCGAGGAAAAAGCCGGGAATCAAGATGCGGAACGACGAAATCGTGCCTTTCCAGAGTTCGGGCAGGGATTCCATAAGAGCCGCAAAAGTGAGTGCGGGCGGGGGAATAAGCGGGTTGTCGCCGAGCGGCAAATACTTGGCGGCAAGCGCCCAGGCAAGGAAGATGGCAATCCAGATACTGGAAGCTTCGAGCGCATGCGCAAACCGCCGCCGCGCCAGACTGCGTGACGATGCCGATGCCTGGCCGCTGGCGGGAAGCGAAGCGGGCGGCTTGCTGAAGGAATCGTCCATGACGATAGTGTCGGACATGGCGTGGATCATCCGTGTAATCAGGCGGCGATATCGCTATCGCCGCTCAAGCGTTGCAGAGTATCGGCGGCCAGCGTTTCGGCCACAGACTCGCGCAGCGCGTGAAAAGCGTTGCTGGTCAGCAGCGCGCGGCGGTCGCGGCGCAGGGGGAAATCAACTGGCAGATCGGCGATCACCCGCCCTGGACTGGAGCCGAAAATGACGACGCGCTCGCTCAGATAAAGCGCCTCGTCTACGTCGTGCGTGACGAAAACGAAAGTCTTGCGCGGCGTCGAGTTTTCCCGGATTTCCAGCAGCAAATCTTGAAGGCGGGCGCGGTTGACCGGATCGAGCGCGCCGAAAGGCTCATCCATCAACAACAATGGCGAACCGAGCGCCAGCGCCCTGGCGATGGCGGCGCGCTGCCGCATGCCGCCGGACAACTCGAAGGGATGCTTGCCGATGGCCGATGCCAGCCCGACCTTTTCCAAGTAAGCGGCAGCTTCTTCGCGCCGCGCCGCCTTTGGCGTTCCGGGGCGCGCCTTGCCAATGGCTATGGCGATGTTGTCGACCACCGACATCCAGGGGAAAAGCGCGTAATCCTGGAACACAACGCCGCGATCCAGACTGGGGCCGGAGATCGGCGCGCCGTTCCACCTCAAGCGCCCCGCCGAGGGCGATTGCAGCCCAGCGATCAAGCGCAGCAAAGTAGACTTGCCGCAGCCGCTGGAACCGAGCAGGGTGACGAACTGCCCCGCCGGAATGGCGAGGTCGATATTCTCCAGCGTCAAAGCGCTGGCATCGTAGGAAAAATAAAGATTTTCAAGAGCCAGCCCCTCACCGGAACCCTGAACAACATCCCCCCGTTCGGGCTGAATCTGCCGGAGTCTTTGATTCCATTGAGAATGCCCTTCGACAAGCCCAGGGCGAACAGTATTATTCAGAGCTTCCTTCATTGCGTTGTCTTGCGCGGCATTCGGCAATTTTTGAATGGCGCAAGACTACGCAAGAAGAACCTTAATCATGAGAATAAAAACTCTTATATTTATGAACGTGCGTGATAAGCCCTGACGAACATCGCCGTGCTTGGAATAAGCGAGGCCCCACGCCCCGGCGGCCCTGCCGCCAGCGCTTGCGGCGGCGTAAGCGCCTGATTCCGCCGCCATGCGCCGCGCCAGTCTCCATGGCAACCGTCCTTCGGCCGCCGCTTGCCGGATGAGTGGGGCGCGAGGCGGGCAAACCCGGTAGAATCACCCCTTTTCGCGCTACTGCGCTTCATTTCCGCCCGCGATCATGGCCCCGAGCAAACCCACATTCCAACAAATCATTCTTGCGCTCCAGCAGTTCTGGAGCCAACAGGGATGCGCCCTGTTGCAGCCTTACGATATGGAGGTCGGCGCGGGCACCAGCCATACCGCCACTTTCCTGCGCGCCATCGGCCCCGAGCCGTGGAAAGCCGCCTATGTCCAGCCTTCGCGCCGCCCCAAGGACGGGCGCTATGGCGAAAATCCCAACCGGATGCAGCATTACTATCAATTCCAGGTCGTGCTGAAGCCCGCGCCGGACAACATCCTCGATCTTTACCTGGGTTCGCTTGAAGCGCTTGGCTTCGATTTGCGGCGCAACGATGTGCGCTTCGTCGAAGACGACTGGGAAAACCCGACGCTGGGCGCATGGGGCCTGGGCTGGGAAGTGTGGATGAATGGCATGGAAGTCACCCAATTCACTTATTTCCAGCAAGTCGGCGGCATCGACTGCAAACCGATCACGGGCGAAATCACCTACGGACTGGAACGGCTGGCGATGTACTTGCAAGGGGTCGAAAACGTCTACAGCCTGATCTGGACGGAAGGGCTGACTTACGGCGATGTATATCACCAGAACGAAGTCGAACAATCGGCCTATAACTTCGAGCATTCGGATGCCGCCTTTCTGTTCGACGCCTTCAGCGCCCACGAAAAAGCGGCGCGGCACCTAATGGAAGTGCAACTAGCCTTGCCCGCCTACGAACAAGTGCTCAAAGCCGCGCATACATTCAACCTGCTCGATGCTCGCGGCGCGATCTCCGTGACCGAGCGCGCTGCTTATATCGGACGCATCCGCAATCTGGCGCGGAATCTTGCGCAAAGCTACCTCGACTCCCGCGCCCGCCTCGGTTTTCCGATGGCGCAAAAAGAGCGGGCCGAGGAAGTACTCGCCCAAATCGCCAGGAAAGTCGCCTGAATCATGAATGCTCGAAATCTGCTGGTCGAAATCTTCGTAGAAGAACTCCCGCCAAAAGTATTGGAAACCCTGGGAGAAAGCTTTGCCGCATCGCTGGCCGCCGCCTTGCGGCGCGACGGACTGGCGCCCGGAGATGCCGCCGTAAGCGCCTATGCCACGCCGCGCCGTCTTGCTGCGCACATTACCGGCGTTCTGGCTGCTGCCGCCGACAAGCCAGTGGCGCACAAATTAATGCCTCTTGCCGTCGGGCTGGACGCGGCGGGCAATCCCACGCCCGCGCTGTTGAAAAAATTGGGCGCGCTGGGACTGGATGCTTCCGTCGTTTCCCAATTGCGCCGGGAGCGCGACGGCAAGGCTGAAATCCTGTTTTACGACAGTATCGCCCGTGGCGCGACACTGGCCGAAGGCTTGCAGAAAGCCATCGAAGCCGCACTCGCGGCATTGCCCATCCCCAAAGTGATGAGCTACCAGTTGGCCGATGGCTGGACGAGTGTCAATTTCGTGCGTCCCGCGCACGCGCTCATTGCCCTGCATGGCGAAGATATCGTGCCGGTTTCCGTCCTCGGTTTGCAGGCGGGCAGGGCGACGCACGGGCATCGCTTCGAGGCTGCCGCCGATCCCGTCATCGTCCAGAATGCCAACGCCTATGCCGCAGTCTTGCGCGACGAAGGGGCGGTCATCGTCTCTTTCGCCGAACGCCGCGACGAAATCGCCCGCCAATTGGCCATCGCCGCCGCGCAGGCAGGCGCGAACCTGCATCCGGTCGAAGATGCGGCGCTGCTCGACGAAGTAACCGCGCTGGTCGAACGCCCCAATGTCCTCATCGGGCGCTTCGAGCCTGAATTCCTCGCCGTACCGCAGGAATGCCTGATCCTGACCATGAAGGCCAACCAAAAATACTTCCCCCTGCTCGATGCCAACGGCAAGCTCGACAACAGCTTTCTCATCGTCAGCAACATTCGCCCCGACGACCCTTCCGCCGTTATTGGCGGCAATGAGCGCGTAGTACGTCCGCGTCTGGCCGATGCCAGATTTTTCTTCGAGCAAGACAAAAAGAAAACCCTGGAATCGCGTCTTCCGGCGCTGGAAAAAGTGGTGTATCACAACAAGCTCGGCAGCCAGGCCGAGCGCGGCAAGCGGGTCGCCGCCATCGCCCGCGCCATTGGGGCGGCGCTGGGCGACGCCGGGCTGGCCCGGCAGTCCGAAGAAGCCGCAAGACTCGCCAAGGCCGACCTTCTTACCGAAATGGTGGGCGAATTCCCCGAACTCCAGGGAATAATGGGACGTTACTACGCCCTCAACGACGGACTGCCGCCCGAAGTCGCCGACGCCATCGAAGACCACTACAAACCGCGTTTCGCAGGCGATGCGCTGCCGCGCGGCATGACCGGCAAAACGGTCGCGCTGGCGGACAAGCTGGAAACCCTGTTCGGCATGTTCAGCATCGGGCAAACGCCAACCGGCGACAAAGATCCCTTCGCCCTGCGCCGCCATGCCCTGGGCATCATCCGGATACTGCTGGAAGGCGGCGTGAACATACCGCTCGACGATTTGCTCGCCTATGCGGCGGACAGCTTCGGGAGCGGCGAGGCCGAAGTCCTCGACAGCCTTCGAGGCTTCATTTTCGAGCGCCTTGCTGGCAGCCTGCGCGAGCAAGGCTATACCGCGCATGAAGTCGATGCGGTTGTAAGCCTGAAACCGCAGTTGCTTGGCGACATCCCCAAACGCCTTGCCGCCGTGCGCGCTTTTTCCGCCTTGCCGGAAGCCGGAGCGCTGGCCGCTGCGAACAAGCGTGTCGGCAATATCCTGAAAAAATCGGATGGCGCGGCAGGCACAGCAATCGAAACGGCTCTATTGAAAGAAAACGCCGAAATTGCGCTAGTCCGCGCATTGGACGAAATCGCCCCCGCGGCGGCGGCAGCCTTCGACAAGGGCGACTATGCCCAATCTCTGCAAACCCTCGCCGCCTTGCGTGGCCCGGTTGACGACTTTTTCGACAAAGTGATGGTCAACGCCGAGGATGCCGCCTTGCGCGCCAACCGTTTCGCACTGCTTGCCCGCTTGCATGGCGCGATGAACCGGGTTGCAGATCTCTCGCGCCTGTCGGTCTGATTCCAACAGTAAAACTGGAGAAAAAAAGGGGGGGCGTAGTCATGAAACTCATCATTCTCGACCGGGACGGCGTCATAAACTACGACTCCGAGCAATTCATCAAATCGCCCGATGAATGGCGGCCCATACCCGGTTCGCTCGAAGCCATTGCCCTGCTCAACCGCTGGGGTTGGCGCGTGGCCGTGGCCACCAACCAGTCCGGCGTGGGGCGCGGCCTGTTCGACATGGACACCCTCAATGCCATCCACGACAAAATGGTGAAAAACCTCGCCCAGGTCGGCGGACGGCTCGACGCCATCTTTTTCTGCCCGCATCCGGCGGATTCCACCTGCAATTGCCGCAAACCCAAGCCTGGCATGTTGCTGGAGATCGGCGAGCGCTTCAATGTCAATCTTGCCGACGTACCAGCCGTGGGCGACAGCCTGCGCGACTTGCAGGCGAGCATGGCGGGGGGCTGTCAGCCTTGTCTGGTGCTGACCGGCAAAGGAGAAAAAACGCGCGAAGATCCGCAACTGCCGCCGCAGACCATCATCTTCGACAATCTCGCTGCCGTGGCAGCCCATCTGATTGCCTGAGATTCGCCCCATGATCTTTGCGCGTTCCATTGCTTTCATCGTTGTTTCGTCGCTGATGACGATATATTTTTCCATGCAGGGCGTGCTGGGCGTTTGTTTCGGCGCGAAGCCGATGACTCGTCACCGCTGGGTGACAGCCTGGGTGCCTGCGATGATGTGGGCGGCGCAGCATCTGCTCGGCATCCGTTGCCGCGTAATCGGGCAAGAGAACATTCCCGCGGGGCCTGCGGTTATCGCGGCCAAGCACCAGTCGGCATGGGAAACCTTTGGTTTGCAGGCGATATTTCCGCCGCTGTGTTTCGTGCTCAAGCGCGAATTACTGTGGGTGCCTTTCCTCGGTTGGGGGCTAGCGAGCATTCCGAAGATCGCCATCGACCGCGCGGCGGGCAAAGACGCGCTCGCGCAAGTCATCGAGCAGGGGCGCGAGCGCCTCAAAGAAGGGCTGTGGGTAGCGGTTTTCCCGGAAGGCACGAGAGTCGCGCCCGGCGTGCGCGGACGCTACAAACCGGGCGGCGCTTTTCTCGCCAAGCGCGCCGGCGTGCCGCTCGTACCGGTAGCGCACAACGCGGGCGATTTCTGGCGCCGCAACGCATTCCT
>JAIRWW010000097.1 GCA_031268685.1 Azoarcus sp. | reverse complement strand
CCCTTACCGCCGGTGTAGAGCACCGGGTAGTGCGGGCCGAGACGGCAGGCGAGATAGTTGGCGTTGAGGATGGCGTGTTCGCTTGCGCGGCGGAGTCCTTCTCCGCCCATCATGGCGATGTACATCCATGGGATCGGCAGAATGCCGGCTGAGCCAAAGGGAGCGGCGGCGACCGCGCTTTCTCCCTTGTTGGGGCGCTCGCAGGCGTCCGGCATGAAGATGTGGCCTGGCGCGAAGGGCGCAAGGTGCGCGGCAAGGCCGATCGGCCCCATGCCGGGGCCGCCGCCGCCGTGCGGAATGGCGAAAGTCTTGTGCAAATTGATGTGCGAGACGTCCGCGCCGATGAAGCCGGGGGCGGTAAGGCCGACCTGGGCATTGAGGTTGGCGCCGTCCATATAAACCTGGCCGCCGTATTCGTGGACGATGGCGCAGATGTCGCGGATGGCCTCCTCGAAAACGCCATGGGTGGAAGGGTAAGTGATCATCAGCGCCGCGAGTTCGCCAGCATGTTCGGCGGCCTTGGCCCTGAGGTCGGCAATGTCGACGTTGCCGTCGCCGTCGCAGGCGACCGTAAGCACTTTCATTCCGGCCATTTGCGCCGAAGCCGGATTGGTGCCGTGCGCGGATTGCGGAATCAGGCAGATGTGGCGCTGCGCTTCGCCTCGGCTGGCGTGGTAGCGCGCAATGGCCACCAGCCCCGCGTATTCGCCTTGTGCGCCGGAATTCGGCTGCATGCAGATGGCGTCGAATCCTGTGATTGCGCGCAGCCAGCCGCCCAGTTGCGCGATCATCTCCAGCGTGCCGGCGGCCTGGGCAGGCGGCGCGAAGGGGTGGGCGTCGGCGAATTCCGGCCATGTGATCGGGATCATCGCGGCGGCGGGGGTGAGCTTCATCGTGCATGAGCCGAGCGGGATCATGGCGTGGTCGAGCGCCAGATCACGGTTTTGCAGGCGCTTGAGGTAGCGCAGCATTGCATGCTCGGTGTGGTGGGAATTGAAGACCGGGTGAGTGAGGATGGCATCCTTGCGCAGCAGGGCCGGCGGAATGAAGCTGGCAGCGGCTGCCTGCTGGTCGAGTGCATCGAGTCCCGCATCGTCCATGGGAATGCCGAAGGCGCGGATGAGTGCGATGAGGTCGGCGCGGGTAACGGTTTCATCCAGGGTGACGCCGAGCCTGAGGCCGTCGATCCGGCGCAGGTTGTAGCCGGCCTGGGCGGCGGAGGCGAAGGCGTCGTCCGCCATACCGGCGCTGGAAAAGGAAACCGTCACAGTATCGAAAAACGCCTGTTTTTCCAGCGTGCATCCGGCGGTGCGCAGGGCGAGCGCAAGAATGGCGGCCAGACGGTGAATGCGCCCGGCGATGGCCGCGAGGCCGCGCGGCCCGTGCCAAACGGCGTAGAAAGCGGCCATGTTGGCGAGCAGCACCTGCGATGTGCATATATTGGAATTGGCTTTTTCGCGGCGGATGTGCTGTTCGCGCGTTTGCAGCGCCATGCGGAGCGCGCGCTTGCCGCGGGCGTCTTTCGAGACGCCGATAATGCGCCCTGGCATTGCCCGCACATATTCGTTCCGGGTTGAAAAATAGGCCGCATGCGGGCCGCCGAAGCCCATCGGGATGCCGAAACCTTGCGTGGAGCCGAGTGCGATGTCGGCCCCGAGCGCGCCGGGGCTTTTGAGCAGCGCCAGCGCCACAGGATCGGCGGCGACTGCGACCACCACCCCGCGCGCCTTGAGGGCGGCGATGGCGGGGGCGAGATCCTTCACTTCGCCATTGGCTGCGGGGTATTGCAGCAGCGCGCCGAAGACCTCGCGTCCAGCGGCTTCTTCCGTTTCACCCACGACAATTTCAAAACCGAAGCCGCGCGCGCGGGTGCGCAGCACATCGAGTGTCTGCGGCAGGCAGCCAGTGTCGACGAAGAAGGCGTTGGCGGGGGATTTCGATATACGGCGCGCCATGCTCATCGCTTCGGCGGCGGCGGTGGCTTCGTCGAGCAACGAAGCGTTGGCGGCTTCCAGCCCGGTGAGATCGACGATCATTTGCTGGAAGGTGAGAAGGGCTTCGAGCCGCCCTTGCGCAATTTCGGCCTGATAGGGAGTGTAGGCGGTGTACCAGCCGGGGTTTTCCAGAACGTTGCGCAGGATGACCGCGGGGGTGTGGGTATCGCGGTAGCCGAGGCCGATCAGGGATTTTTTCGGCGTGTTCTTTGCGGCAATCCGGCGCAGGCGGGCAAGGGCCTGCCGTTCGCCGAGGGGCGGGGCGAGCGGCAGAGGTTCCGGCAGGCGGATTGATGAGGGCACGGCCTGTGCAATCAGAGTTTCGATGTCGGGGACGCCGAGCGTGGCGCATATGCGGGCGATTTCGTCCGGGGCGGCGCCCAGGTGGCGGGGAGCGAAATCGTCGTTGCGGTAAAGGTCTGCTAGGGTGGGCATGGCGGTGGCGATGGCTAGGGACAGTTGTCAGAGCTGTTTCGTCTGGCGGAGGGCCGATGTTTCAAGGTTCCGGCGCATCAGGCGGTGCGTGCGGTAAGGGCTTGCCGGAACGCCGAAACCCGCCGGGAAGCGGGCCGTGGCCTTACGCAGCAGGGGAAAACCCGTTTTCTATTCTTCAGCAATCGCGGCCCGGTAAGCGGCGGCGTCGAGAAGCTTCGGCATGTCGCCGGTGGGGCGCAGCTTGAACAGCCAGGCGGCGTAGGTGTCTGCGTTGACGCTTTCTGGCGCGTCGATGACGGCCTGGTTGACAGCGATGACCTCACCAGCCAGCGGCGCATAGATATCGGAGGCGGCCTTGACCGATTCGATGACGGCGCAGGCTTCTTCCGCTTCCAGCGCGCGGCCCGTTTCGGGCAATTCGAGGAAAACGATGTCGCCGAGCGCCTCCTGGGCGTGGTCTGTGATGCCTATGGTGGCAGTGCCATCGGTTTCGAGCCTTACCCATTCGTGGGACGGGGTGTATTGCAACTCAGTTGGAACATTACTCATTGGAATCTCCGGGCAGAGGGATGAAGGATAAGGGATGAAGGATAAAGAAGTTTTTGGAAACCCTGGAAAAACCCCAGCCCGTTCGGGCTGAGCCTGTCGAAGCCATTGATTTTATGTGCAATAACCCTTCGACAAGCTCAGGGCGAACGGATTGTAGAGAACTCCAGACCCTGCGCTGACGTGGGTTGAACAGTCATTGAGCGAGTTTGGCAGCAATTTATAAACTGCTCCACCAACGGCGTAACGCTGCACTAATTACTAGCCGAATAAGGCCCAAGGAACCGCACACCATTGAAGTGAATGAGGTGCGACGGGGCATCAGCCACCCACACTTCTGTTTCCCACGCGATTTCGCCAAGGTAGCGACCCATGATGGCGCGGTTCGGAAAAGCGGTCACATAGACCAGGCCAGCAGTTGATCCAGCAAACAGCTTTGCAAGCTCGGCATGCCGCTTCCCATCGACCGGGCCGTGGCTGGTGACAGACTCCACCAGTAACAGCCAGTTTCTCGCGGTGAAGTTCAAGACCACATCAGGCATCTTGCCGTGCGAATCTACATCGACACCAAGCCCGGCCAGCAGGGGGGCGTCGAAGTAAGCCCACTTGTCGCCCGTGTCGCCAGCATAGATCAGCACACTGCTTGGCGCGAAACGCGGGGCGAAGTCTTCGATGACGGCCCGAATCAGTTCACTATGCTCACCCGGGCTGAGAGCAACTTTCTTCCCCGGTGCAATCTCGACCGGAATGCGGTTCTGCTCGCGGGCCTTGGCGTAGCAGGCGAGCAGCGTTTCATGTGCGGCTAAATAGGCAGTCAGCGCGCCATGCCATGCCGGACTGTCGAAGGTGCGCATCAAGGTTAAGGCCGCCGGTTCGATCTGATAGACGGCCTTCGGGCTGTTTACCGGCCGGACGGGTTTGTCCGGATTGTAAAGGGCGATGCCGGCGTCGCAGAACTGGTGCATGGTCTGCCGGCGGAACGTCTCGCGGGTATTCGGCGCGTATTCCTTGCCATAGTGTTCGCGCGCCCAATCCATGATCGGGGTGATGCCAACAAGCGGGTTCTCCGCATCGGCCCATGCCTTGCCCGGCGTGAGGTTCAGCAGAGCCAGTAGCGAAAGTGCGGAACGTTCGTTCTGCTGTGCCCTTGGCAAGCCCAGGGCCACGATGATTTGGTGTGCGGCCTCAATGTAGGCATTCTTGTCGTTCATTCGGCCAAGGTTCCCAGCTTGGCGTCGATCTGGTCTTGCGTGAGCCTTCCTTGCTGCATAGCCCATTCGCCAAGCTCAATCAGGGTTTCACGGCTTGGGTACTTCATTAGCTTGAGGTCGGTTGCATTGACTTGGGTATGGCCGTTGAAGCGCCTGAAATTCTCATCAACCGCAGTCGTGTTCAGGAACACAGCCAGCCCGCGGGCTAGGGCCTCGGGCAATCCGCGCTTGTTCTCGTGGAACAGGTTCAGGTGGTTCTCGAAGCCCAAGGCCGGTACATCACCGAAGGCGCTTGGTTCGACTACGCTTGCCATGATTCGGCGTTTTTCTTCCTTGGAAGAAAAACGCCGAACCACACAGTAGAAGCCGCTCGGGTACAGCCATTTTTCAGTGTCGGCGTTGCGCTCGATGGCGTTGGGCTTCTTCATGCCCTCGATGGGCCATGTAGTGCCAGCTTTGCTGAAATGGCTGGGGTACAGCAGGGGTACCGCGCCTTCCCTTGGCATGTCGCGCAGGTGCGCTCTTAGCCGGAAATCGACCACTGGCCCCGTCGATACCTTGATGCCCAAGCCGGCCAGCGTGCAGCAGATCGCCGGGGATAGCTCGATGGCGTTCTTCTCCGGAGATGTTGGGACGTGAATGAACTGTTCCAGATCATCCGGGAATACGATCCGGTCGAACGGGTATTCATGGGTCACAAGGTCAGCGAAGCTGTCGTCGGTCGATGTCGAGACCGTCACCGGCCCCTGCTGGCCGTCCCGCTCCAAGCGGATGATGATATTTTCTTGCAAGACTTCGTCATCCTTGAATGCCTTGCTGCGCGACTCAAACAAGTGCATGTGGCGGACGGCCGCGCGCTTAAGGATGAAGTCGCGGAATGGCCGGTAATACGGCCCATTGCAGAAGCTGCGCGGAATAATCGCCACGATCTGCCCGCCCGGAGCAGCCTGTGCAAGGGCCAGCGCCACGAAGGCGCTATACAGATTCACCGTCTCGATGCCGACACGGCGCAGGGCCAGCCGATGCGCGGAATTGCTGTTGATTTTCTTGTAGGGCGGATTAAGGATGGCGTGAGTGTAGCCTGCAGGCTGCTTCGCCGTGAACAAGCCACCGGCAGTTGCCAGTTCGATGTAATCGCCTGCGATGATCCGGGGTGTCACGCCTTGGTATCTGGCCAAGTGCTGCGCAAGGTGTCCACGCAAGTTGTCATCTATCTCATAAGCCGTCGCTTCGACAGCATCGAAACCCAAGTCTCCCGCCACCCAACGGTCAAGGAAGGCGCAGGATAGCGCGCCGATGCCCGCGCCAGCATCCAGTAATCGGCAAACCCGCAAGGAACTTGTTGGGAATAGAGACGCCATGAAACGGGCCACACTCGAAGGCGTCAGGAATTGGCCGAATTCGGCCTTGTGTTTCTGAGCGATCCTCGGTGCAACCGTGCGACGCATGGTCTCGGCTGTCTCAAGCTGCTGCAACATTCCCGTTCCTCTGCATTCTCGGCGCTATGACGTCAGCGCGGCGTTTATTGAGTTCCAATCAGAATGGAACATTACACTAGCGCTTTGCCATGACGAACGAAAGGCAATTTGGCTGTGCGCGCGAGCAGGCGCTTGCCGCGGATTTCGACTTCAACGGTTTCGCCTGCATGTGTGTGCAGCGGCAGGCGGGCGAAGGCGATGGATTTTTCCAGCGTGGGCGAAAAGCTGCCGCTGGTGGTCTCTCCCGTGCCGATGGCGGTGAAAATAGGCATGTGGGCGCGCAGCACGCCGCGCTCTTCGAGTATGAGTCCGAGAAGGCGGTGACTGGCGGGATGGGCTTCGAGCGCGGCGCGGCCAGTGAAAGCGCGGGCTGGATCGCTGAAATCGACCGTCCAGGCCAGCCCGGCGTCGAGAGGCGAGACGGTTTCGTCCATGTCTTGCCCGTAAAGGTTCATGCCCGCCTCCAGACGCAGGGTGTCACGCGCGCCGAGGCCACAGGGCTTTACGCCAGCGTCGGCAAGCGCGCGCCAGACTTCCGGTGCGCGCGCGGCGGGCAGCGTCAGCTCAAAACCGTCCTCGCCGGTATAGCCGGTGCGGGCGACGAAGATGTCGCCGATCTGCACGCCGAAGAACGGGGCGAGTGTTTCGCTGCCGGGCTTCAGCGCCGGGCATGCCTGCCAGGTCTTGGCGCGGGCATTGGGGCCTTGCACGGCGATCATGGCAAGGTCGCGCCTTTCGGTCAGTGTCGCGTTGGCGGCGCTTTTGGCGATGTGCCGCCGCATCCAGGCCACATCACTGGCGGCGGTGCCCGCGTTGACCACGATGCGGTAATGCTCGCCGTCAAGGCGGTAGACGATGAGATCGTCGATTACGCCGCCTTCGCCATTCAGCATGCAAGAATAAAGCGCCTTGCCGGGCGTGGCGGATCGGGCCAGCCGCGCGACATCATTGGCGAGCAGGATGCGCAGCCAGTCGTTTGCGCCGAATCCTTCCAGGTCGAGCGCGAGCATGTGGGAGACATCGAACATACCGGCGTCGCGCCGCACGGCATGGTGCTCCTCGATCTGGGAGCCGTAATTGACGGGCATGCTCCAGCCAGCGAAATCCACCATGCGCGCGCTGGCGGCAAGGTGAAGGGCATGAAGCGGGGTGCGGAGGCAAGCAGAGGCAGTGGAATCATTCATCAAAAACTAACTCCGGTTGGAAACCTCCCCCTTCAGGGGATAGATAATCGGGCACGGGATGGGCGGTAAGCCCGCAGCAGCCTTGTCGCCTGGTTACGAGCGTGGATTGGAACATGGATGCATGGCCTGTCGGGCATAGGGTGGTTGACGAAAAAAGCGAGGCTTTTCGCCTCGCCCCTTCTGTCCCTTGTACCTGAGAGATTCCAGCCACGGCGGCGGCCAGCTTGCCCCTTCGGTGGAGACGGACGCGGGCTTTTGCCGCGTCCGTCTCACTCTCCAGAATTGTCTTGCGTGCACGGTTCTTTTGCCTGAGCGGTTCCGGGGGTGTTGCGCCTTCGGCGGCCTTGTCGGTCAGTGAGCGGCCCTCTCCCGTGCATCGCCGAACGATAGCACCGGCACGAAGCCTGCCGCAAGAGAGGTTCTGACAATACCGCCCGCCCTGAGTCTGACGGAGGGCATTCAGCATGAAATCAATGGCTTCGGCAAGTTTGGCCCCTGCTGACGAGAATTGTTCAGCGCTCGCCAAAGGCTTCCCACACAGGCAGAAGCGGGATGCGCTAAACTCGCACCCCTTGCGGCGGCCGGGCGCGTTGCCGCGGCAGTATTTCATAGCAGTATCCTGGTACATACGGAAACCGAAATGTTCGATGCTATTCGGAACAACAAGCGGATTGCCCAGATCATTCTGGCC
>JAIRWW010000220.1 GCA_031268685.1 Azoarcus sp. | reverse complement strand
ATTCTAACGCAAGTCACAAGGTTCATATTTCAGGGAAGCCTCATGTCCGAAATCCTGATCGTTGTCGTTGCGGTGCTGGCCGCCTATCTGCTTGGGTCGGTGTCTTTTGCGATGGTATGTAGCCGGTTGTTCGGCCTGGCCGACCCGCGCAGCTACGGCTCGAAGAATCCTGGCGCGACCAACGTGTTGCGTAGCGGCAACAAAGCCGCCGCAGTCTGCACGCTGGCGGGCGATATGGCCAAGGGTTGGCTGGCCGTCTTTCTGGCGCAGACCTGGGGACCCGGATTCGGGCTGCCGCCGGGATGGGTCGGCGCCGTCGCGCTGGCGGTGTTCTTCGGCCATCTCTTTCCGCTTTTCCTGAAGTTCAAGGGGGGCCGCGGCGTAGCGACGGCGGGTGGCGTGCTGCTCGGCATCGATCCGCTGCTCGGCCTCGTCACGCTGGGCATCTGGCTGGCCGTCGCCTTCACCCTGCGTTATTCCTCGCTCGCGGCGCTCATCGCCGCCGTCGCCGCGCCCCTCGTCGCCCTGTTGTCCTGGGGCGGCGGAACGAGGTCGCTGGTCGTGGGCATTATCGCCATTGCCCTGATCGTCAAGCACTGGGGCAATCTGCAACGCCTGATGGCTGGCACTGAACCGAAGATCGGTACCAAAAAGAAAGCATGACCGCCCAGCCGGATTCCGGCAGCAACCGATGTCAAGCGCAAAAACCGATCCATTATCGTGAAATGACGCCGGACGACTACCCGGCGATGACCGAACTGATGTGCCGCACGTCCGCTGAGTCATGCTTGGAGCATTTTTGTTTTTATTCGTTTATCATTCAGCCTTCCGGCAAAAGCATGGAATTCCCGGCGCTCGGCGCCCGGCATCATGGGGAAAAGCATTTGCCTTTCATCATCGTTTTTTGGAAGCGTTTCATCGAAAACCAACTTCGGTTGGGAACCTCCCCCTTCAGGGGATAATCAGGCATGGAAGGGGCGTCATCCCTTCCGTGCTTTGTCACCCGGTTACGGGCGTGGATTGGAATATGAAAAAATACTTGGCTGAATTCATCGGTACGTTCTGGCTCGTTCTCGGAGGCTGCGGCAGCGCGGTGCTGGCCGCAGCGTTCCCGGAGCTTGGCATCGGCTTTGCCGGCGTATCGCTCGCCTTCGGGCTGACCGTGCTCACCATGGCTTTCGCCATCGGCCACATTTCCGGCTGTCACCTGAATCCGGCGGTGTCTGTCGGGCTTTTCGCGGCGGGACGCTTCGAGGGCAAGGATTTGCCGGCCTACGTCGCCGCCCAGGTGCTCGGCGGCATCGCCGCCGGCGCCGTCCTCTACCTGATCGCCAGCGGGCGGCCCGATTTTGCGCTCGGCGGCTTTGCTGCGAACGGCTACGGCGAGCATTCGCCCGGCGGCTATTCGCTTGGTGCGGCACTGGTCTGCGAAGTCGTGATGACGGCGATCTTCCTTTTCGTCATCGTCGGCGCGACCGACAAGCGCGCGCCGTCCGGGTTCGCGCCGATCGCCATCGGCCTGTGCCTGACGTTGATCCACCTGATCTCGATTCCCGTGACCAACACCTCGGTCAATCCGGCGCGCAGTACCGCCGTGGCCGTTTTCGTTGGCGACTGGGCGCTCGCGCAACTATGGCTATTTTGGGCCGCACCGATTGCCGGCAGCGTCGTTGGGGCGCTCCTCTACAGATTCATCGGCTGCAACGGTGAACATGCGGAAAACCCGTAATGAAGCTCCCCGCCCCAAGGGGCTAAACTTGAGCCACCTCTATCTCTACCGTCTCGAAGAGACGAAACAATGCTTGCCAAACAGATGAAACGGATTTCGGCAAGCGTCGCCCGGAATTGTCGGGCGGACTTTCTCTGCCCGATGCCCGCTGGCGTGGCTCCCTCATCCGGTCGCTTCGCGCCCCCTTCTCCCGCAAGGGGAGAAGGGAAAACCGGCGGCCTTGGCTCTGGGAACCCACCCAGCGCCCCCGCCGCTCGCTACGCCCGCTCGCTTTCGTCCAAAATTGCGGGTGTTCCCCCTATTTCTTTCATTTCGGCTCGCGGAGAAGTCGCACGATTTCCGGCAAGACCACGGCCGCGCGCTCCGAAACGTAGTAGCGCACCAAGCCGCTCAGGCGCGTCTGCGCCGGATTGATTTCGACCGTCGGAACCCCGGCGCGCACCGCCCGCATCACCGGTTCCGCAATGTACGGAAACACGGCGGTCGTGCCGACGACGAAGACCATGTCGAACCCCTGTCCAAGTTCGCGGTACAGGCGATCGAGCGCGGCGCCCGGCAGCATCTCTCCGAACAGCACCACCCGGGGCCGTACGATCTCGCCGCATCGCGCGCAGCGCGGCGGCACGGCGCGATCACCAGCGTCGGCCTCGGCCCCGCAATGCACACAGAAGCGCTCCTCCAGCGTGCCGTGGATCTCGATCACTTCGGAACTGCCCGCCTTGAGGTGCAGGCCGTCGATGTTCTGCGTCAGCACCACCACCTCGCAGCGCGATTCCAGCGCGGCGATCGCCCGGTGCGCGGCGTTCGGCTCAACCCCGTGGCAGTTGCGCTCGATCTGCGCCAGATACTTCCAGGTGATCTCGGGCCGCGCCGCCAGGCACTCGCCGGAGAT
>JAIRWW010000088.1 GCA_031268685.1 Azoarcus sp. | reverse complement strand
CAGGCGGAAATGGCCTGCACCATGTGCTTCAGACCTTCTTCGATGCGCTTGGCAATCTCGATTTCGCCTTCGCGAGTGAGAAGCTCGACCGTGCCCATTTCGCGCATGTACATGCGCACAGGGTCGGTCGTGCGTCCGAATTCGGAGTCGACTGTGGACAGGGCTTGCTCGGCTTCTTCCTCCGCGACATCTTCATCGACCGGGTTGGCAACGCTGTCGGTCATGAGCAGGTCTTCCGTCGCAGGCGCGACGTCGTAGACCTGGATGCCCAGGCTGTTGAAGGTCGTGATGATGTCTTCGATCTGCTCGGCGTCGGCAACGTCGTCGGGCAGATGGTCGCTTATCTCGGCGTAGGTCAGGTAGCCGCGTTCCTTGCCAAGCGTAATCAGCGTCTTGAGCTGGGTTCGACGGACTTCGGCGTCGACCTGTGCCAGTTCAGGACTCTGAAGAGCTAGTGCGGCCTTGAATTTTTCCTTGGTCTTGGCATCTTTGGTCCTGACGCTGCGCCCTTTGGAAGCGCTTGTTTTGCGGGGATCTTTATCCTTGGCTTTTTCGCGTGCCATGGCACTCCTCGAATGAGTCGGGAGAATCTGTGAAACAGAAGATTCTACTATGGATCGGATGGTCTTGTAAAAGTAGCAAGCGTGCTCTTTTCGCGCAACAGATTATTCAGGCGCTGTCGCCCGGTGGATGGGAGCGTGTTTGCGCGCGCTTGCTCCATGAGGTTGGAGATTTCCTGGGAAACGGCGTCAGCGCTGAGTTTGCGCAGGCCGTCTTCAAACAATGTTTCGATCACGGCGGGATCGAATTCGGTGTCGATAAGTCCCGCGCCAGCCTGGGCCAGTATGTCGCCGTGGGGTGTGTCCCGGAAGCGTTCGACCAAAGCGCCCAGTCCTGTGACCGGTTCGCCGAGATCGATTAGGTCGACGATGGCGATCAGGGCGCGCCCTTCGGCGGTATCGTCCGGAATCAGGCCGATCGGCAGCCTTGCGGCGAGGGCAAGGTGCTGGAGAACGAGCCGCAGCAGCGTCGATACCGTCGAAGGCGGCGGTTTTCGCACGGGAATGCGGCTCGCGCCTGAATTGGCGGCGGCGCGTGGGCGCTCGCTCGCGGGCGCGATACCGAAGGCGCGTTCGGTTTCGGCTTGGGTGAGATGGCTCATGCTTGCGATGGCCTTGAGCAGTTGCAGCCGCAGTATCGAAGCGGCTGCCGGAATGCGGGCGATTAGCGGCTTGGCTTCATGCACCAGGCGGGCGCGGCCTTCAGCGTCGGCGGTATCACAATTTTGCCTGAGGTTGTCCAGCAGGAAGCGCGCCAGCGGTGTGGCATGCGCGGCGGCTTCGTGCATGGCTTCGGCGCCTTTTTCCCGGATGAATGTATCGGGGTCGTGTTCGGGCGGCAGAAACATAAAGGACAGGGTGATGTCGTCGCGCAGGGTTTCGAGCGCGTTTTCGAGCGCCCGCCACGCGGCGCCCCGTCCAGCCGCGTCGCCGTCGAAACAGAAGACTATGCGGTCGGTTTGGCGGAGCAGCGTCTGGATGTGATGCGGCGTGGTTGCGGTGCCGAGTGTTGCCACCGCGTTTTCCACGCCGAACTGCGCGAGCGCCACAACATCCATATAGCCTTCTACCACGATGGCGAAACCGGCTTCGCGGATCGCTTTTTGCGCGAGGAACAGACCGTAAAGTTCGCGCCCTTTTTCAAATAGCGGCGTCTCGGGCGAATTCAGGTACTTGGGTTCGCCCCTGTCGAGCACCCGCCCGCCGAAGGCGATGATGCGCCCGCGCCGGTCGTGGATGGGAAACATGATGCGGTGGCGGAAACGGTCGTAACGCCGCCCCTGCTCGCTGTCGATCACCATGCCGGCGGTGGCCAGCAATTTGTTCTGGTAGTCCTGGAAAATCCGTTGCAGGGGGGAGCCGTCCGGGGCGAAGCCGATGCCGAAGCGCGCAGCGATTTCGCCGGAAAGCCCGCGCTGTTGCAGATAGCCTGCCGCTTCGGGCGATTGCCCCAGGGCTTCCCGGTAAAATTTTGCCGCCGTGGCCGTGATTTCGATGAGGCGTTCGTAATTGTCGTTTTGCGGCCGGGGCGTGCGTCCGTCATTTGGTACCTGCACGCCTGCATCGCGCGCCAGTTCGTGTACCGCTTCGGAAAAGGACAAACCGCTGTAAGCCATGAGGAAACCTATTGCGGTGCCATGTGCGCCGCATCCGAAGCAGTGATAGAACTGCTTGGAAGGGCTGACAGAGAACGAAGCCGATTTCTCACCATGGAAAGGACAGCGCGCGAAGTAGTTCGCGCCGCTTTTCTTGAGCGGCAGGTAGCGTTCGATGACATCGACAATGTCGACGCGGGCGAGCAGGCCCTGAATGAAAGATTGAGGAATCATTCGCCGAAAAAAACACCACGCCGGACGGAATCCAGGTGGATTTCCGTCCGGCGCATCCGGTTATGGGCGGCGAGTGCCGCCAGAGTCGGCGAGGCTTGCTTCAGAAAAGCTTTGGCGGAAGCATTTGGCTGCGCAGGCGCTTGTGGTTGCGCTTGACTGCGGCCGCGAGCTTGCGCTTGCGTTCGGCTGTGGGCTTTTCGTAGAACTCGCGCGCGCGCAGTTCGGTGAGTACGCCGGTCTTTTCGATCGTGCGCTTGAAGCGACGTATGGCGACCTCGAACGGCTCGTTTTCTTTGACGCGAATACCCGGCATTGCCTGCTTCCTCAGTGTCTGGAGTAAAAGCGTAGCAATATAAGCGAAGCTTGCGCGGCAAGCAAGGGTTCTCGTGCGATTTTTTCAGCTCCGGCTCGCGGCTGTGGGTAGAATTCCACATTTCAGGGTGTGGTGGGGCGTGATGGAGCGGGTTTTGCGATGAGGGTGCTGGGTATCGAATCGTCGTGCGATGAAACCGGCGTAGCCATTTACGACAGCCGGAGCGGGCTTCTTGCGCAGGCGCTGCACACGCAGGTCGACCTCCATGCCATATATGGCGGCGTCGTCCCCGAATTGGCTTCGCGCGACCACATTCGCCTGTTGCCGGCCCTGATTCGCCAAACCCTGGGCGAAGCCGGTCTTGCCGTTGCCGATCTGGATGCAATCGCCTATACAGCCGGGCCGGGTCTCGCCGGGGCGCTGCTGGTAGGGGCGAGCGTGGCCGAAGCGATGGCCATGGCTGCGGGCATTCCGGCTTTGCCTGTGCATCACCTCGAAGGGCATCTGCTATCGCCCTTGCTCTCTGACGATCCGCCAGCCTTTCCGTTTGTCGCGCTTCTCGTGTCTGGCGGGCATACCCAATTGATGCGGGTGGCCGATGTAGGCGATTACGAGTTGCTTGGCGAGACGCTGGACGATGCCGCCGGAGAAGCCTTCGACAAAACAGCCAAGATACTCGGCCTCGGCTATCCGGGCGGGCCGCATCTGGCGGCGTTCGCAGTGCACGGCAAGACCGGACGCTTCAAGTTGCCGCGCCCGCTGCGGCATTCCGGCGATCTCGATTTCAGCTTTAGCGGTCTGAAAACGGCTGTACTCAATGTCGTTTCGGCGCAGGACTGGCGGCCCGAATGGGGAGCCGATCTGGC
>JAIRWW010000084.1 GCA_031268685.1 Azoarcus sp. | reverse complement strand
CACATCGTTTTCAAGGGAATCGCCCAGGAAATCGCCTCCAACGCGGACATCCTCGACCCGCTCGCGCCGGAAGAACGCAACCGCTCGCTTGGCCGGCACGACCGTATGCGCCTGCGCCTGCTGGATGCGCTGCCCGAAAACGTCCAGATATTCCCCAACGACAATCCATTGCTGTCGGATCTGCGGGAAGCCATGCCCGACCGCCATCCCATTTTGTACGTCCAGCGCCGCCACAACGACAACCGTTCCCTCGAATATATCCCGGTCGTAGCCGCCGTCCGGCTGGCCGATGGAACACTGCTTACCGCCCGCCTGCCCGGCAAATACCCGACTTCCTTCCACCACGCCCTGCACAATTCCGCATTGAGCGCGCTACTTGCCCTTGTCATCGGCGTCAGCATACTTACCTGGGTCTGCGTGCGCATCGCCACCAAGCCGCTTTCCCGGCTGGCCGCCGCCGCCCGCGCACTCGGCGAAAACCCGGAGCGGGCGCCGCTCGAACCCGCAGGCCCCATCGAGGTAGTGCAAGCCACGGAAGCCTTCAACCATATGCAGAAGCGCATCGCCGCGCACATGCACGAACGCACCCGCATCCTCGCCGCCATTTCGCACGACCTGCAAACGCCGATCACACGCCTGCGCCTGCGCGCCGAAATGCTCGACAACGAAGACCTCAAGACTCGCATCCAGTCCGACCTCGACGCCATGCAAAGCCTGATACGCGAAGGTCTGGATTACGCCCGCAGCATGGAAGCCAACGCTCCCCCGCAGCCTATCGACCTCGCGGCCCTGCTCGCGGCTCTATGTGGCGACGCCACAGACATGGGCTGGAAAGTTTCCGTGACCGGAGAAACGACGCTTCCCTTCATGGGCCAGCCCCTCGCGCTGCGCCGCGCCTTGTGGAATTTGATCGAAAACGGCGTGAAATTCGGCGAGACGGTCGATATCGACATCACCGAAACCCCGGAAGCGCACCGCATCGTCATCCGCGACCACGGCATCGGTCTGCCCACAGAAGAAATGGAGCGCGTCTTCGCGCCTTTCTACCGTACCGAAGCATCGCGCAACCGCGAAACCGGCGGCACCGGGCTGGGACTGGCCATCGCCCGCAATCTGCTCAACGTCCAGCACGGCAACGTGACACTGGACAATCACCCTGAGGGCGGACTCGTTGCAACGGTAATCCTTCCGCACACGCCGCGGGGCTGATGCCCGCCGCGCAGGGAGCATTTCATGCGAACGCCCGGCTGCGCGCGGAAAACAGCCTGAGCCAAGGTATAGTTACGGCGATATCCACGACAACACGGAAAGACATTCATGATCAGCACCGACCACACCGGCAGCTTGATTGCCGTCACTGTCTTCGGCGAATTCACCCTTGCCGACTACCGCGAGTTTGAAGAACTGGCCGACTACAAGATCAGGTTCGACGGCCCCATCGACCTGCTGTTCGACCTGCGGGAAATGGCCGGCTTCACCATAGACCTCGCCGTGGAGGAAATCCGCCATTCCCGCCAGCATGCCCACGACTTCCGCCGCATCGCCATCCTGACGGACGATCAATGGGTCACATGGAGCGCATGGGTATCGCAGTTCTTCGTCGATGCGGACATACAGGTTTTCGGCAATGAGGAAGAAGCCCGGCAATGGTTTGAAACCGATCCCAAGACCTGACAGTCACGCAATATTGATCGGCGTCCCCGCATCGACCAAATCGAAAAGCTCGACAACATCGCGGTTTCGCATATTGATGCAACCGTGCGAGCGCGGCACGCCCATGGGCAGGTCGTCGCCAGCGCCATGTATATAGATGTAACGCCGCATGGTATCGACATCGCCGCCCCGATTGCGGCCAGGCTCTTCGCCGCACAGCCACAGGATGCGCGACAAAATCCAGTCGCGTCCGGGCTTGGCTGCCGCAAGTTCCGGCGTCCAGATTTCTCCAGTCGGACGCCGTCCACGAAAAACCGCGCCCAATGGCGCGCCAGCCCCGATCTTCGCCCGGATGCGATGGCGGCCTCGCGGCGTGCATTCGCTGCCCGCACGCTCGCCAGCGCCATTGGCGGCAGTGGATACCGCATAGCGGCGGAAGCACGCGCCATCGGCGGCAAAAAGTTCGAGTGTCTGGCGAGCGATGTCGATCTGGATATACATGATGGCGGAACCACCGCTCACGCCTGTTGCGTCCGAACGCGGCGAGTGGCGAAAAATGTTGAAAGGAGTGTAGCGCACTCATCGGCCAGCATGCCGCCGACGATGGCCGCATGATGATTGAGGCGCGGTTCGGCGTAAAGATCCAGCACGCTGCCCGCCGCACCGGTCTTGGGGTCTCTCGCGCCGAAGACGACGCGCGCGATGCGGGCATGAAAGATCGCGCCAGTGCACATAAGGCAGGGTTCCAGTGTCACGTAAAGCTCGCAGCCGGGCAAACGGTAATTGCCCAGATTGCGCGCGGCATCGCGCACAGCCATGATTTCAGCATGCGCAGAAGGATCGCGCGCGGCAATCGGCTGGTTGAACCCCCGCCCGACGATTTCGTCGCCGCGCACGACGACCGCGCCTACAGGCACCTCGCCCGCCTCGGCTGCCTCCCGCGCCAGCGCCAGCGCCTCGCGCATGAAAATCTCTCCGGAATCCATGCCCGCCTCAGCGCAGGGAAAGGCGCACGCCCTTCCCATCTCCCGCGTCTTTCGCAATCTCGCCGCCAGTGGGTGTTCGCTGGAAAATGCGCTCGGGGGCGATCCTGCCTTCACCGACCAACCAACTCTGCACGGCAGATTCGCGGCGGCGAGCGAGCGCGGCAACATCCTCCTCGCCCACGGAGATGCTGTCCAACAGCATTTTTTCCATCTCCGCGGCCGGCAGAGTCTTGGCCAGACCGATGAAATTGCGTGGTTTACTGATCTTGGCCTTGCCATACACCTCGCCAAGCAGCGAATCATATTCTTCATCGGAAATTTCGATGGCATCCAGGCGGGCATTTTCGCCGCTGCCCATCGACTGACGCTTTTCAGCCCTGAGCATGTTGCGCAGTTTCTCGCGGCGAATGCCTTCGGTATCGCGCCCGGCATCGGCAATACCGGTGATATCGAGCTTCAGCGAGGGGCGGTCTTCCAGCGCCTTGGCAAGATCGCGCAGGGATTTTTCCTGATCCGCGCCAATGCGGTAACTGCCGGGATCGAAATCGACCCGCGAGAGCTCTTCCCGTCCGAGCAAGGAGAAAGGCGCGGTAATCGCCTTGCCGACGAGACCGACGATGGCCCGCAGCACCAAGCCGAAAACGCTGAATTCCGGATCGTCGAGCGTACCGCTCACTGGCAGGTTGAAGTCGATTTCGCCGCGCGCATTCTTGAGCAAAGACACCGCCAGCCGCACCGGCAAATGGGTTGCATCCGAACTTTCGATGGCATCGCCGAACGTGAGTTGATCGAGGAAAACATGGTTTTCCGCCGAAAGCTTGCGGTTTTCGATGCGGTAATTGAGCGTGGCGGAAAGCTTGCCCCGGCTGATGCCATAGCCGATGTAGCGCCCGGAATAACCCGAGAGCGCAGGCAAATCGAAATCTTTGACTTCCGCCGCGATGTCCAGATGGCGGTCTTGCCGGAAGGGATTGAACGCCCCCTTGACCGCCAGCGGCGCACTGCGGCCCACCTGACCTTGCAGATCGAGTTTCGCCAGCGTGCCTTGATCCGAAGACAAGCCTGTAATTTCACCGGAAAGATTACCCAGAAAAGCGTTGTAGTTCGGGCGGATGAAGTGGTCGCTGAAAGCGATGTTGCTATTTTCTATGCCTATGCGTTTCACGCTGACAGGCGGCCAGGACGGCGGCGCAGTGGCAAGGGCGGCATCCGCGCTTGCGTTCACATCCACATCGCTGCCCGCAGCGGCGCTTACGCTTCCGGCTTCAAGTGTAGCGGCGGGCTGCTCCGGCTCATCGGACTGACGCTGAATCTCGCGCAGATTGAGCCGCCCTTCCCCATCTAGAATCAAGCGGGATTGCAGGCCGTCAATGGCGACTTCGTTGATGGCAAGCGCGAAAGGCGTCAGATCGACCCTCGCCTGTTTGACGGCGACTTCGCGCCAGCGCACAAAATCCGTATTGTCGCGGCGGTCGACGGAATCGAAACCGTCGACCGCGGCATCGCCGCCCAGGGAGGCAGCCAGCCCGCCCCGCCGTTCGCGCAACTTCAGCCAGCCCCTGGCTGAAAGCCTGCCGCCCCGAATGCCGATCCGGGCCTGCTGCGTGATGTAAGGCTGCATTGTCAAAAGCGCGAAGCCTTGCAAATCGACATTCAAATCGGCCCGCAAAGGATCGAGCGCCACAGCCCCTTTCACCGCAAGGCGGCCATTCTTGTCGATGCGGCCCTGCAAGGCGACATCCGTGCCTTTTGCCCCTTTCGCAGTCGAAAGATTGCGCAAATGCAGTTCGATGCCGTCGACGGCCAGCATGGCCGGCTCGGCTGCGGCACGATCCTCGAACCGCAACGAAGCGCCCGCAACAGAAGCATCGCTCAAACGAAACGTCCAGGGCGGCTCTGGAGCGGCATGCGGCGGCTTGCTCATCAAAGACATGAAATCGTATTCGCCATTACGCAGCCGGGTCACAGCCAGCGCCACTTTTCGCGCATTCGCCCCGCCCACCCGTATTTCGCGCGTCACGGGCAGAATCGCCATATCGGACAAAGCAAGATGCTCAAATTTCAGCAGCTCGCCCTTGCGTCCAGCCAGTGCGAACACGAAATCCGACAAAGCGAGCTTATCGACACCGACCTCGATATGGGGCTTGCCCGCCGCCTCTTGCGCCGCCTTTATCTGAAAGCGAAACGCACCGTCGACACGGCCGCGGCGAATTTCGCCGCCAGACAACAAACCGGCGTAATAACGTCCGTAAAGACCGGGCTGGAAGCCCTCCACCATCAGACTGCCGTCATACTCGAAAGGCTGCTTCAGCCGCAGGCGATCTTGATGGCTGAACTTTTCCCCCGATGCGCTTGCATAATCGAGGCGGATCACGGCGGGCACATCGCGGCTTGTGGCGAAATCGCGCATATCGAGATTGATCGCCTCGATCCGGGTGCTAAACCCCCCCGCTACCGCGTTATCGCTATAACGAATCAAACCATCGCGCACACGCACCGAAGAAAACAAAAGATCAAGCGGCTTCGCATTCGTCTTTTTCGCAGTGCCGGACTTCGGTATCTCATTTTCAGACGCCCCGGCTTTCATACCGCTCGCAGGCAACAAGCTCATCAAATTGACATTGCCTCCAGCCAGGCGGACAAGATCCAGCACAGGCTGCTGCAAGCGCAATCTGCTGAAGTAATAGTGTTTGCTCAAAGGCTGGACATCCGCGAACTCGACCTCCAATTCACTCGCCGCCAGTACCGGCCTGCCGCCGCGATCCTGGATGGCCAAACGGTCGACCCGCGCCTTGCCCTGGAAACTGATCGCCGGCTCCTTGCCCTCCTCGCCCTTCTCGAACAGCACGCGCAAATCGAGATCAAGCACTCCCGAGGGCAATTTGAACGTCGGCTCAAAAGGCAAATAAACCAGCCATGGCGGCAACTCGAAATCCTTGAGCGACAGACTGAGTTCGTCTTCCTTGTCGGGAGAAAACGGCTTCAGATGCCCTTTCGCCGTCAATGGATGGCCATCGAGATTCGCCGACAAATCCGGCTCTATAAAAACATCGACTTCGACCGGCAAATTGGAAATGAACGGCAAGCCCAACTTCAGATCGGAGATGCGATGCTGCGCGCCAGCCACCCGATCATCCACTTCGATCACACCATTATCGACATGGATATTGGCCACCGAAAAAAGCAGGGGTTCGTCATCTTCTTCCGCCGAATCGTCAGCGAGACGCTCCAGCACATCGGAACAGTCGTAACGCCCCGCATCGAGCCGGACGAGCCTGATGTGCGGGCCTTCAAGCGCCAGTTCCCGCAATACCGGCCCGCCGCGCAGAAGTGACAATATTTCAAAATTGGCCGCAAACCGATCCAATTCCACGGCGGGTGCGGCAGCGCCGCCGCCGTCCCCTGCCTGCATGATTTTTATGCCGCGGAACTCCGCCGATAAGGCAAACGGATTGAACCTCACCATCTCCACCGACACCTCGCGCCCGAGGAGTTCGCCCAAAACTTGCGGCACATAGTGTTTCGCCACCAGCGGCACAAGGATGAAGCCCAATCCAGCATACAAGGCCAATGCGGACACAATCCAAACCGCTGGACGGATGAAATGCCGCAGGCGCAGCAACAACCTGTTTCGCCCATGCCGTGGGGAATTCGCCTCGGGGGATTCCATTTACAGAAACATCTCCTTAAATGCCGGGCGTTTATGATCGCATGTATACGCGCATTTTTCACCTATGACCGCAATATTCACGTTTTGCGCCATACATCCTCTCCCCGCCAGCGCATACCGGCGCGCGCCTCACCAGTGCGGCGGAATCTCATCTTCAGGCCGTCCCCGCACATCCGCCTGCGCGCTCCGGAACTGTTGCGCCAACTGCAAAACGCGCGCCTGCAAGTGATCGAGCAATTGCTGCTGGCGATATAC
>JAIRWW010000160.1 GCA_031268685.1 Azoarcus sp. | reverse complement strand
TCCTTCATTTCGACTTCAGTCGCCGCGCCCACCTTGATGACAGCCACGCCGCCCGCAAGCTTCGCCACGCGCTCTTGCAGCTTTTCGCGGTCGTAGTCGGATGTGGCTTCTTCGATCTGTACGCGGATTTGCTTGACGCGCGCTTCGATGCGGTCGGCTTCACCCGCGCCGTCGATGATGATGGTGTTTTCTTTGCCGATCTCGATGCGCTTGGCCTGGCCGAGGTCTTGCAGAGTGGCTTTTTCCAGCGTGAGGCCGACTTCTTCGGCGATCACCTGGCCGCCTGTGAGCACGGCGATATCTTCGAGCATAGCCTTGCGGCGATCGCCGAAGCCGGGCGCCTTGACCGCAGCGGTCTTGAGGATGCCGCGAATATTGTTGACCACCAGCGTGGCCAGGGCCTCGCCTTCCACATCTTCAGCAACGATGAGCAGCGGACGGCCAGCTTTGGCGACTTGTTCCAGCACCGGCAGAAGATCGCGGATGTTGGAGATTTTCTTGTCGAACAGGAGCACGTAGGGAGCGTCCAGGGTCGCCTGTTGCTTGTCGCCGTTATTGATGAAGTAGGGCGACAGGTAGCCGCGGTCGAACTGCATCCCTTCGACGACATCCAGTTCGTTTTCCAGGGATTTACCATCCTCGACGGTAATCACGCCTTCCTTGCCGACCTTTTCCATCGCCTTGGCGATGATGTCGCCGATGGAGGCATCGGCATTGGCGGAAATGGCGCCGACCTGGGCGATTTCCATGTTGGTGGTGCAGGGCTTGGAAATATTCTTCAGCTCTTCGATGACAGCGGTCACGGCCTTGTCGATGCCGCGCTTCAGATCCATCGGGTTCAGGCCGGCGGCCACGTAGCGCAGACCTTCGCGCACGATGGATTGGGCCAGCACGGTGGCGGTCGTGGTTCCGTCGCCCGCGATGTCGGAAGTCTTGGAAGCGACTTCCTTGACGAGTTGCGCGCCCATGTTGGCGAACTTGTCTTTCAGTTCGATTTCCTTGGCGACGGAGACGCCGTCCTTGGTTACGGTGGGAGCGCCGAAAGAACGTTCCAGCACGACGTTGCGGCCTTTGGGGCCGAGTGTCACCTTGACGGCGTCAGCCAGAATATTGACGCCTTCGATCAGGCGCGCGCGGGCGGAATCGCCGAATTTGACTTCTTTTGCTGCCATTTAATTGAACTCCAGAAAAATAGGTTGGAAGTTTGTCGTGAACGACGCTGCGGAAAACCTGGACTCAGGCTTCGATCACGCCGAAAAGGTCTTCTTCGCGCACGACGAGCAGTTCTTCGCCATCGACCTTGACGGTCTGGCCGGCATACTTGCCGAACAGCACGCGGTCGCCAGCCTTGACGGCTATCGGGCGGACCTTGCCGTCGTCGAGAATTTTGCCGTTGCCCACGGCCAGCACCTCACCCTGGTCGGGCTTCTCGCCCGCGGAATCCGGAATCACTATGCCGCCAGCGGTTGTACGCTCGGCTTCCAGACGCTTGACGATCACGCGATCGTGCAGGGGACGGATTTTCATTGGCTTTGCTCCTATCTTTGTAGAATCGACAAGGCGGGCCGCAGGCCCGCCAAAAAAGATCGCCAACCTTACTCAAGCTGGCTGTTAGCACTCGTTAGAGGCGAGTGCCAATAATAGGGACGGGGCCGGGCGATTTCAAGGGTCGTGCCAAAGAAATAATAAAAAATGCACTTGGGAACCAAAGTGCGATTTTCGTCCATCCTGGCCGAGCCTGTCGCAAGCCGTGATACTACAGGGAGAACAGCCTTCAGTGAGCTGGGACAATGGAATTATCCGGGGCCTGCCTTGGCATATCAATCATGCCGCAAGTCTTTTCCACGGATATTCCGTGCAAAATGGGTTTCCGTTGTACGGCGGCGCGGTTAAATTGCCAACTTCGCATTTTTCCTCCCGTGCCGCCATGAATCCTCTTTCCCGGCTTCTCTCCTGGATTTCTCCCGCCTCTTCATCCGTCGACCCGGATACTTTGGCGGCGTTGCAACGTGTCGTGGAAGTGGTAGACAAAGTTTTTGCCATGACGCCTGGTTTCGACGAAAAACTGACCGAGCCGGTCGCGCATGCCCTCGATTACTGCGCCAGGCTTGTCGACGCCTTGCCGCCGCCGGTCGATATCGGACGTCAATATTTTGCCTCCGATCCCCTCGTGCATGCCTTTTTCGCTTCCGCCGACGATATTGGCGACATGCTGGCCGCCAGTGCGCCGGTGCGTGCATATCTTGCCGAACCGCGATCCCATCAAAGCGACAGCTTTATCGCCTTGATGGCGGCGCGGCGCACGGAGAAGCAAGTACTTGGCGTTGTCATGCAGCATGGCATTGTGGCTGCCGGCGTGCCGCAATCCTTGCTCCTGCTCTCTGACCGGGCGCTGGTTTTTCCCGCCATAGATTCCGAGGCGGCTTGCACCGCCCTGCGCGCGGCGGCATTCGACAGCCTCTTGCGCACCTTCGCCGGGCACATCGAACTGGCCAAAGTGGCCTACACATCGCTCCAGTCTGAGCGCGAACTGGAGCGGGTGCGCTTGCGCAGCCATCCGGTGGATGGGCAGTCGGATTTTCCTTCGCGCTACATCGCCGCGCTGGACGAACGTCTGCGGAAACAATTCGAGTCTTTGCAGCCGGATGCCGTAATCGCCGAACTTGCCGGTTTTCTCATGCAGCCGGAAGAAGCATTGAACCTGGAACCTGTGCAGTTGTGGGTGACTCGCGCCGGAGTGATCCAGAGTGGCGGAACCCAGGATGCGGATGCGTCGGCGATCCGTTTCATGGAACTCACTTCGCGCGACCGCAGGCGCCATGCCGTGTTGCCGGTGCGCATCCGCTGCGACGAAGCGCGGGAAGCGCTGGAGAGAATACAGGAAGCGCGCGAGCACATGCTTCTGGTCTGACCTGGGGCTTAGACGTCGGCATGCCTGTTGGATTGCCTGGGCTGAATATCTCGACAGGTGCATCAAAACAGCGGATTTGCAGCGCTGCTTCAGCGGCTTGCCCGGGTTTGTCCGCAAATTCGCGCCACGCGGCAGAGCCGTTCATTTTTGATGGATGAATCGAATCCATTCAGTGTTGAACGGCATGTGCGAGACAACATTTGTTCGGTCGAAGCTGAGTCGTTTATGTAGTAAAAACAATAAATTACGACCAGGATATTCAACGAGACCGATGTGCTTGGCGTTTTCGCAAGCCGCATGAGCATTGCGTACACAATAATTGAGTATTTGCATTATTCTTGCTAATATCACGCATGTTCAGCGCTTATGCCGCTGCGCATTGCATCATGTTATAGAAACCCCGAACGGAATTGTCCAGGGTTCCTTCCTGAATATTTAACCAGAATTAAGAGGGAGTCGTATGTTTCAATCCACGCCCGTAACCGGGCGACAAGGCTGGTGCGGGCTTACGCCCCTCCCGTGCCCGATTATCCCCCTGAAGGGGGAGGTTTCCAACCGGAGTTAGTCTAGATGAAACAGCATAATGTTGTTAGATTTTCCATACTCGGAGTTCTGGCAGGAGCAGCCATTGCCATAGCGGCTCCTGCCGCCGCCCAGATCGTGACGACGACTTGTCCGCTTGGAAGCTACGTCATTCCGGGCGGTGCATATGAAGGCCCAGGGCAACTGCCGATAGCGACTGTCTTGAACAGCTTCGCCAGCTTCAGGCCGACTGGCGATCTTTGCGTTTACCCCTATGACGGGCCATTCGGTTTCAGCCAGAGAGATGCCGCGAATTTCTGCACGTATGGCCTTTTGGGAGACAGGACCTGGCGTTTGCCCAATGCGAGGGAACTGTACGAACTGATCACTCGCAACTATCACCTCAATTTTGGAATGGTGACGATACACGGAGGATTCTACCGGTACTGGACGGGCACGGATTCTTCGGCGAACAAGGCGTATTACGTGCTCAAGCCATCGGCCTATTCACCTTATGGCGCCAATGCGCTCACCAGCATCAATAGCATAGGCAGTGGACTATCTGGTGTGAATGTGGCTACAAGGTGCGTCAAGGCGGCGGACGTAGTAGTGATACCGCCGCCGCAACCGGTGGTAGTGCTTGAGCCGGCTGAGCCAGCTCAGCCGGCCCGTTCGTCGCGCACGACACGTCAGACACGTTCGCGATTGACTCAATAAGCTAGTGTGGTGTGCGACGTCGACGAAGCAGCCATGATGTGAAAAGTGTTTGTCTCGATCAACACACGAAACCACGGCCAAGAGCCACGGGCAAGCCGAAGTACGTCGACGCCGCGCCTACGCTGCGATAGAACGCCTCTACATGTTGACATCCGATCCCCCTGTTGAATCCGGGGATGACCGGTGTATGCTTATTTCATTTCAGATGAGGCGCCGCCTCAAGTCGGCCAGGGTATCGAGGGACATTCGCACTTGCAGGGAAAGCAGGGAGAAAATTGGATGAAAGCGGGGACTGATATGAGCGCAGTTCTCAAGGCGGCATCATTCGCTGCCGAGAAACACCGTGATCAGAGAAGAAAGGATGCCGAGGCTTCGCCCTATATCAACCATCCAATTGCGTTGGCCAATGTGCTTGCCAATGAAGGCGGCGTGACTGATCCAGACGTACTCTGCGCTGCGTTGCTGCACGATACGATCGAGGATACCAAGACCACGACCGACGAATTGCGAGGAATGTTTGGCGATACCGTGACTGGCATCGTGCTGGAAGTGACCGATGACAAGTCTTTGCCCAAGGCAGAGCGGAAGCGCTTGCAAATCGAGCATGCAGCCCATGCCTCGCCGCAGGCTAAGTTGGTGAAGCTGGCAGACAAAATTTGCAATCTGCGTGATCTTCTTGCGTCGCCGCCAGCGGATTGGCCGCTTGCGCGCAAGCAGGAATATTTTGATTGGTCGGCAAAAGTGGTTGCAGGCGTGCGCGATGTGCACCCGGGACTGGCATCGGCGTTCGACCAACTGTACGCCCGGCGGCCAGAATGAGCGAGCCTCGTCAGCAAAATTGACTGTTGAGCGTTTAGACGGCGCCAAGCCATCCATGGTCTTGCTATCCTGAACCGCCGCCCCCAGAGAGCAAAGCATTAGCACGGCAGTATTTTCACCGGGCATCTCTGCTTTGCCAAAACACAGGATATCCCTGTTTTGCATTGACGCGCCCGTGTTTTCCCGTTGACGCTGGGCGGGCGATCTTTCTACACTTTGCCGTTAGCCGTGCATGAGCGAGCGGCGTCCTTGCCCGATTGGCGGCAAGGAACCTGCCGGGCTGGAGACGCTCTTTGTTTTCAGGCTTCGTACCATGCGATACGCGCCTTCGTCTCTTTGCGGCGGCGCGTTTTTTTGACTTCTTCCGGACGGAAACCAGATGAGCGATTCCCGTATTCAAAGCGCCGCGCTGCGCGGCAAGATCATGTCGGCAGACGATGCCGCAGCCTTCATCAACCCAGGCGAAAATCTCGGCGTGAGCGGTTTTACCGGCTCGGGCCACCCCAAAATAGTGCCGCAGGCGCTCGCCCGGCGGATTGCCGCGGCTTCTGGAAGGGGTGAAACCTTCCGCGTCGGGGTGTGGACAGGCGCTTCGACCTCGCCCGAACTCGACGGCGCGCTGTTCAAGGTCAATGGCGTCTCCATGCGCCTGCCTTATCAGTCCGATCCGGACTGCCGCAACCGTATCAATGCCGGCGAGGCGAACTATATTGATGTTCACCTCTCCCACGTCGCCCAAAATGCCGCTTGGGGCCATTACGGTAAACTCGACGTTGCCCTTATCGAAGTCGTTGCCATTCTCGAAGACGGGCGGCTGGTGCCCTCAACGGCGATCGGCAACAATCCGACCTGGCTGGATCTGGCCGACAAGGTCATCCTCGAAGTCAATACTGCGCAAAGCGCCAAGCTCGAAGGCATGCACGACATCTACAGCGTCGCGCTGCCGCCCCATCGGCAGCCGGTTCCGCTCACCGCGCCCGCCGGTCGCATTGGCGACCCCTATCTGCGTGTCGACCCGAAGAAAGTGGTGGCCGTGGTCGAGACAAATTGTTCCGACCGCGACAATAAATTTACCGCGCCGGACGAAAACTCGCGCCTCATCGCCGGGCACATCCTGGATTTCCTCCAGCACGAGGTGAAAAAGGGCCGCATTCCGCCCAATCTGCTGCCGCTGCAATCGGGCGTGGGCAACATTGCCAACGCCGTCATGGCGGGCCTGAACGACGGCCCGTTCGACAAGCTCACCGCCTACACCGAAGTCTTGCAGGACGGCATGCTCGACATGATCCGTTCCGGCAAACTCGTCTGCGCCTCGGCGACCGCCGTCTCGCTCTCGGCCGGGGCTTTGTCCGATCTTTTTGCCAATATCGACGAATATCGCAAGAGCATCATCTTGCGCCCGCAGGAAATCAGCAATCACCCCGAAATCATCCGCCGCCTGGGAACCATTTCGATGAACGGCATGCTCGAAGCCGATATTTATGGCAACGTCAACTCCACGCACGTTCTCGGCTCGAAGATGATGAACGGCCTCGGTGGATCTGGCGATTTTGCGCGCAATGCCTATCTCTCGATTTTCATGACGCCTTCGACGGCCAAGAATGGCGCGCTGTCGTGCATCGTGCCGATGGTCTCGCACGTCGACCATACCGAGCACGATGTGCAGGTGCTGGTCACGGAACACGGCCTGGCCGATCTGCGCGGCCTCGCGCCACGCCAGCGCGCCCGGCTGGTGATAGACAAATGCGCCGATCCCCGTTTCCGTCCCGCGCTCGACGATTATCTCGCCCGCGCGGAAAAGGGCGCCAACGGCAAACAGACGCCGCATTTGCTTGGTGAAGCTTTCGATTGGCATTTGCGCGCGCTGCGCGGCGAGTCGATGTAATGTAGAAGCCTCGCCTGAATAAAGCCGAACCTGAAACCCGCAAGGATGGACTCATCCATGCGGGTTTTTTTGTTCCATTCCTGGATGAAATGCTGTTGCAGGTATGGTATATCTGCTGAACTGTGTCCGGCTTCGGGAGTGTTTTGTCATGCATTATTTCAATTCTGTTGTTCGTGGGCTATCCGTTTTCTGGATGTCGCTTTTTGTGCTGGTATTGGTTGCTTGCTCGCCTTCGACGCCCGAAGACGTTGTCAAGGATTTTTATAAAGCAGTTGCCGATAACCGTGTCGATGATGCGGTGGCATATTTTTCATTGAAAAACGTCAAGGAAAACGATTTGACGACCATGAAGGGAAAATTGCAAATGGTGGTCGGTGATACTTATTCGCGTATTCAGAATAATGGCGGGCTGGAGTCGATCACGACGGAGCTTATCGAACAGCAGGACGACACCGCTCGCGTCAAGGTCGAGTTGAAATTCAAAAACGGCAAAACCAAGAATGAATCGACCAGATTGGTCAAGGATTCCGGTAAATGGAAATTGCATCTTAAATAAGTGATTCGCATTGATTTGCGCCGCTGCGCAGTTTCCCGGTTTTCTGTTTCACTGGCTTGGCTGCTCTGCCTTGCCCTGATGGCGGGCGGCGCGTGCTTGCTTGCTGGCGCTGTGGCGCATGCCGTGCCTGAGGCCGGTATCGAATTGCCTGCCGATGTCGTCTCCCGGCTTGAGGTTGGCGATCTGGTTTTCCGCATAGGCAGTGGCTGGCAGAGTGAAATCGTGCGCGGCGTGGCGCGCGAACGGCGAGAAAAACAGGGCGATCCTTACAGCCATGTTGGCATGCTGGTCGGCTCGCCGGCGCACTGGCAAATTCTGCATGCGGTTCCGGCGGAAATACCCGGACGGGCGGATGCGGTCGTGCGTGATGATCTGGATTTTTTTCTAGCCCCAGGCCGTGCGCAGGGCGTTGCCATTTATCGCGTCGCCGCCGATGCCGCGACGCGCACCGCCGCCGCGGATTACGCTTTGCAACGGCTCGGGATGCCTTTTCGCATCGTCGAAAACGATCAGGAAGGGCAATACTGTACGACACTTGTCTGGCGGGCTTGGCAGTACGCCGGCGTCGATCTCGGCGCGCGCTTCAAATACCTGGAAATTCCCCTTGCCGCAGGCGATTATCTATTGCCGCACAGTCTGCGCACCGCGCCGGGTTTACGGCTGTTATTCGAGGCTCCGGCGGAAAATTGAACACCGAAAGCGAAAATCATTGCTTCGATAGGCCAAGTCCGAACAGACGGGGCTGATCAGGGCTTTCTTGGGATTTTTGCTATCTTGCGGCGTGCTAGAATTTTTAGCTGTTTGTCCCCGGTCGACCCTCCGCAGGGCCTGCGCGGTTTTCCGAACCGGCGCGCGCCTCAACTACCCATATTGGAGTTCTCATGTCCGCATCTTTGTTCGCCGCTGTCGAGATGGCTCCCCGCGATCCCATACTTGGCTTGACCGAAGCGTTTAATGCCGATGCCCGCGCGGGCAAAGTCAATCTCGGCGTCGGGGTTTATTACGACGACAATGGCAAGCTGCCTTTGCTTGCCGCAGTCAAGGCTGCCGAAGAAGCCCGCCTGAAGGCGCAGCCCGCGCGCGGCTACCAGCCCATCGACGGCAACCCGGCCTATAACCAGGCTGTGCGCGACCTGCTGTTCGGCGCGGGAACGGATCTGGCTGCCAATGGCGCTGTCGTGACCATCCAGGCTCTGGGCGGCACTGGGGCGCTGAAGGTGGGCGCGGATTATCTGAAGCAGTTGCTGCCGCAGACGACTTTGTTCATCAGCGATCCTTCCTGGGAAAACCATCGCGCCCTGTTCGGGGCTGCCGGGTTTCCCATCGAGACTTATCCTTATTACGATCCGGCGACGCGCGGCGTGGATTTCGGCGCGATGAAGCAGAAGCTCGCTGCCTTGCCGCCGCAGTCCATCGTGCTGTTGCATGCTTGCTGCCACAATCCGACCGGGGCGGATCTGAGCGACGGGCAATGGCAGGAGGTCGCCGCGCTTTGCAAGGAAAAGAAGCTTGTGCCTTTCCTCGATATGGCATATCAGGGCTTCGCCGACGGCATTGGGCAGGATACCGCCGCAGTGCAGGCGTTCGCGGCCAGCGGCGCGCAGTTTTTGGTGTCTTCGTCGTTTTCCAAGAACTTCTCGTTGTACGGAGAGCGGGTGGGGGCGCTTTCCATCGTGACCGCGAGCAGGGAGGAGGCGGCAAGGGTGGCTTCGCAGGTCAAGCGCGTCATCCGCACGAATTATTCCAATCCGCCCACGCATGGCGGCGCGATCGTGGCGGCTGTTCTCGCCAGCCCCGAGTTGAGAAAGCTATGGGAAGATGAACTCGCCGGCATGAGAAACCGCATCCGCGCCATGCGCGCCGGTCTTGTCGATGCTCTTAAGGCGGAAGGCGTTACCCGTGACTTTTCCTTTATCGCCAGGCAGCGCGGCATGTTCTCTTTTACCGGATTGAGCAAGGAGCAGGTGGAACGGCTCAAGAGCGAGTCCGGCGTTTATGCCGTTTCTTCGGGCCGCATCAATGTGGCAGCTTTGAACGGCAAGAATTTGCCCGTGGTTGCGAAGGCGATTGCCGCCGTGCTGTAACTGGGCGCACAAACCCGGTTGCGAAGAAAACGGGATGGCCGCCTGTGCATGGCGGCCATCCCGTTTGTTTTTGTCGACTCGGCGCGCTCAGGCGCTGCTTAGGCGCTTTTGTGCGTTTCGACTTGCTGCAAGGGTTCTTCGCTGACGGTGGCGACTGCGGAGCGCGGTTTGCGCCCGATACGGGCGGGTTTTTCCGGCGTGCCGTCGGTGAATTGGCCTTTTTTCTCCAGCTTGGTTTCGATCATGACGAGCCCCGCTTCCTCCGGTGTGCTGACAGGGCCGGTAGTTGGCGAGGCAGCCGGTTTCGGTGTTTTCTGCTCCAGGATGGCGGGCGCTGGGGCGGGCGGGATTTGGGCAGTGAATGAGGCCGCTTCGGTAAACGAGTCGGATTCTTTCAGCAAGGGCAGGGGAAGCGCTGCGGTTTCGGCGCTTTCCGTCTTTTCTTCCGGCTTTGCGGCAAGTGGCACGGGATCGGTTTTCGGTTCAGGCTCGAATGGCTTGCCGATGGCGACTGGAAGTGTCTCCGGTGAAGCCGGCTGTCTGGCGGGCACGATGTCGGCGGGCGGCTCGATGGCGGCGGCGGGCAGAGTTTCCGCGACGGGCGAGGCTGGCGTGGCGTCGGCGCTTTCTTGAACTTCCGCAGAGGCGGTTTCGCCTTCGGTAGAACGCAGCCGGCGACCGCCACGGCTGCGGCGGCGACGTTTTTCAGCGCTTGCGTCGGCATCTATATCGGCGGCGGCGTGTGCGGGTTGCTCGACAGGCGCGGCATCGGCTTGATCCTGCGGCGTAGCTTCGACGGGTTTTTCGGAACTGGCGCGGCGCGGCTTGGCGGTGGTGGCAGCAGCAGCAGTGGCAGCGTCATCGGCCACGACAGGTTTGTCGTTGTCTTCAGCGCCCTTGTCTTTGTCCCGATTGCGGCGGCGGCGGGTGCCGCTGCTTGCCTTGGCATTGTCGGTTTCGATGGCGGCGCGTTCCGGCGTTTCAGTGCGTTCGCTGGCGCGTTCTCCACGCGGCTTGGGCGAACGCTGTGGCTTGTCCTGCGCTGTGGGCGTGTCACTTTTTTCGGCGCGGGCATCGCGGGTATTGTCGCGTTCGCTGCGTTCGCTGCGTTCGCCTCGCTGGCCGCGCTCGTTGCGGTTGCCGCGTTCGCCGCTGCGGCCGCCGCGTTCGCTGCGTTCGCCGTTGCGGCTGTGGCGTTCGCGGTCGTTTTGCCCGCGCGTTTCGCGCGTTGCCGGTGTTGTGGCGGGCGGGGTTTCCGGTTCGTCGCGTGAACTGCCAAGCAGGTCGCCGAGCCAGCTTGTGAGGCGTGAGATTATGCCGGTCGCGGATTGCGCGGAAGATTGTTGTGCGGCGGGGCGCGGTTCAGGGGCGGGCATGGAGGGGCCTATGCCCTTGATGACGGCTTCTTTGCGCACGATCTTGTCGTTGCCGTTGCGGCCGTTGCTGGCGACGGTTTCTTCGCCGGGCTGCTGCACCATCTGGTAGCTGGCAAGCGCTATGTCGTCCTGGTTGAGCTGGTCGTGACGCAGCCGCGTGATTTCGTGCGCGGGTGTTTCCATGTGCCGGTTGGGCACGATGAGGAGCTGGATTTTGTGGCGGAACTCGATGCGCGCGATGTCCGCCCGCTTTTCGTTGAGAAGGTAGGTGGCGACATCGACCGGCGCTTGCAGATGCACGCCGCCGGTGTTTTCTTTCATTGCTTCTTCTTCGATGATGCGCAGGATGTGCAGGGCCGAGGATTCGGTGCTGCGGATGTGGCCGGTGCCGGTGCAGCGCGGGCAGGTGATGTAGCTGGTTTCGGCCAGCGCGGGGCGCAGGCGCTGGCGGGAGAGTTCGAGCAGGCCGAAGCGGCTGATCTTGCCAGCTTGTACGCGGGCGCGGTCGTGGCGCAGGGCGTCGCGCAGGCGGTTTTCGACTTCGCCCCGGTTCCTGGCGGACTCCATGTCGATGAAGTCGATGACGATGAGTCCGCCCAGATCGCGCAGGCGCAGTTGGCGGGCGATTTCTTCGGCGGCTTCCAGGTTGGTGCGCAGCGCGGTTTCTTCGATGTTGGCGCCCTTGGTGGAGCGGCCCGAGTTGACGTCGACGGCGACGAGCGCCTCGGTGTGGTCTATGACCACGCTGCCGCCGGCGGGAAGGTTGACCTGGCGGGAATAGGCCGATTCGATCTGGTGTTCGATCTGGAAGCGCGAGAAAAGCGGTACGTCGTCGCTGTAGCGTTTGATGCGGTTGACGTTGTCCGGCATGACGCGGCCCATGAACTGCCCGGCCTGTTCGTAGATGTCGTCGGTGTCGACGAGGATTTCACCGATGTCGGGTTGGAAGTAGTCGCGGATGGCGCGAATGACGAGGCTGCCTTCCTGGTAGATGAGGAAGGCGCCATTCTGGTCGCGCGCCGCGCCTTCGATGGCCGTCCAGAGTTGTACGAGGTAGTTGAGATCCCATTGCAGTTCTTCGGCGCTGCGGCCTATGGCGGCGGTGCGCGCGATGAGGCTCATTCCTTGCGGCACCTTGAGCTGATCCATGGCTTCACGCAATTCGGTGCGTTCCTCGCCTTCTATGCGGCGCGATACGCCGCCGCCGTGAGGATTGTTGGGCATCAGCACGAGATAGCGGCCCGCGAGCGCGATGTAGGTGGTGAGCGCCGCGCCTTTGTTGCCGCGTTCGTCTTTTTCGACCTGGACGATGAGTTCCTGGCCTTCGCGCAACGTTTCCTTGGTATTGGTGCGGCTGTTGGCGCCGGGCTGGAAATAGGTGCGGGAGATTTCCTTGAGAGGCAAAAAGCCGGACCGCTCCGCGCCGTAGTCGACGAAGGCGGCTTCGAGACTGGGGTCGATGCGGGTAATAACGGCTTTGTAGATATTGCTCTTGCGTTCTTCCTTGTTGGCCGATTCGATATCGAGGTCGATCAGCTTTTGACCGTCTACGATTGCGACGCGGAGTTCTTCGGCCTGCGTCGCGTTGAAAAGCATGCGCTTCATTATGAGTCGTTCTCCCGCGCCAGATGCACACGGGCAGGGACGACCGGCGAGCGCCATCGCGCTGGTCCGGGGTTCAGGAGCGGTTGTATCGGGCTGCTTTCATCCGGTAATGGCTTTGCTGTGATGGGTTGGCTGGTCGTCTTTCACTTGTCCTGCCAAGGCCGGCGGCGCCGATTTCAGCGATGCCGGTCTGTGCGGGCAGGAACATCTGATCCTGCTGATGTGTTGCGTATTGCGCGTTTTGTATCCAGCCGCGAGGGCTGGATGGGTGTGTCGGAAAAGGTGTACTGCGCTACTATCGCCGCCTTCCGGGGGCGCGGTTTGCGCAGGCGGCAGCCGGGAACACATACGAGGGCTCCAAGCGTAGTCCGTAATCCATCGCCTTCTGGCACATGGCACGGCGTTCGCAACCGGCTTCCAGCGGGCAGAATTATATTCATGATGATGACGCAAAGCAAAGTAAATGCAGCGCGGCGCGAGCGGATCGGCGAATCCGCTGCCGGGCAACGTATCGACAATTATTTGATGCGCATCGTAAAAGGTGTGCCGAAAAGCCACATTTACCGCATTTTGCGTAGCGGTGAGGTGCGGATCAACGGTTGCCGGGTACGTCAGACTTACCGCCTGGCTGTCGGCGACGAGTTGCGGATTCCGCCTTTGCGGATGGCTGAGGCGGCTCCTGCCGCGCCATGCGCGCCGCCGGGCAGGCCATTGCCTACGGTGTTTGAGGATGAGGCGCTGATGGTGGTGGACAAGCCCGCAGGGCTGGCTGTGCATGGCGGCAGCGGCGTGAGTTTTGGCGTGATCGAGCAATTGCGCGCCCAGCGCCCTGGGGACAGGATGCTCGAACTCGCGCATCGGCTTGACCGTGAAACCTCCGGCCTGCTGATTGTTGCGAAAAAGCGCTCGGCGCTGACCGCATTGCACGGCATGATGCGCGAGGGCCGCATGGAAAAGCGTTATCTCGCCTTGGTCGCGGGGCAATGGCCGAACCCGGTGCAACATGTGCGCGCGCCGCTTTTAAAATACTTGACCGCTGGCGGCGAGCGCCGCGTCAGAGTGTCCGCAGAGGGCAAGCCCGCGCATAGTGTCGTGCGCCTGCTCAGGCGCTGGCAAAGATTCAGCCTGCTCGAAGTCGAGTTGAAGACCGGGCGCACCCATCAGATACGGGTGCATCTGGCGCACCTCGGTTTTCCGCTCGCGGGCGACGACAAATACGGCGATTTTGCGCTCAACAAGACACTCGAAGGTGAAGGGCTGCGGCGGATGTTTCTACATGCCGCGCGGCTGGTTTTCGCGCATCCGCTCACTGGCGGACGGCTTGCGCTCGATGTGCCGCCGCCGCCGGAGCTTCAGGGTTTCATCGCCCGCCTCAATGCACAGGAATATGCCACATGAGCGCAAGATTCGACCTCATCGTTTTCGACTGGGACGGTACGCTGATGGATTCGACCGCAGCCATAGTGCGCGCGATCCAGTCTGCCTGCCGCGATCTGGGATTGCCCGAGCCTGACGACACCCGCGCCCGGCACGTCATCGGCCTTGGTCTCATCGAAGCCCTGCAATATGCCGCGCCCGACCTGCCTGCGCGCGATTACCAGAAAATCGCGGAGCGCTACAGCCATCACTACTTTGCCGCGAGTAAAGAACTGGCGCTCTTTCCCGGCATTGCCGATCTTCTCGCCTGGCTTCGCCGCGAGGACCGCCTGCTGGCGGTCGCTACGGGAAAAAGCCGCATCGGTCTCGACCGCGTTCTAAATCAATCCGGTCTTGGCCCGCTTTTCCATGCCACGCGGTGCGCCGACGAATGTTTTTCCAAGCCGCATCCGGCGATGCTCGAAGAATTGATGGCTGAATTGGGCGCTACGCCCGAGAAGACTTTGATGATCGGCGACACCACGCATGATTTGCAGATGGCGAAAAACGCTGGTACGGCGGGCGTGGGCGTCGGATTCGGCGCGCATCCGCTTGCCGCCCTGCGCGCCGAAACACCGCAGGCCTGCGTGGAAACGCCGGAAGAACTGGCTGCGTGGCTGAAAGCTAATGCGTGAGGAATGCTCTGCCCGGAAAGCGGCGGGCTTATTGAATCCGGCATTGCCCAACGGTCGGCTATAGCAATTGGCCGTGCGCGAAAATCGCCCTGACGCGCGCGAGATCTTCTTCGGTATCGACGCCGGCGCGCGGGGCTGCGTCGAGAAAGAACACACGAATCGGGAAGCCATGCCATAGCGCGCGCAGTTGTTCGAGCGCCTCCCATTGTTCGGGCGCTGTGGGCGTGAGTGCGGCATAGCGGTGCAGGAAGCTGGCGCGGTAGGCGTAGAGACCGACGTGGCGCAGGATCGGAAGTCCTGGCGGTAGATTGCGCGAGCCGTCCGCCCAGGCATCGCGCGCCCATGGAATGGGGGCGCGGGAAAAGTAAAGCGCCCGCCCGCGCCCATCGCAGACGACTTTGACGACATTGGGGTTGAATGCTTCGCCGGGATCGGAGATGGGATGGGCGGCGGTGGCGATGGCCGCGCCGGGGTCGGCGGCGAGCGCTTGGGCGGCGGCGGCGATTGAGCCGGGGTCGATCAGGGGTTCGTCGCCTTGTACGTTGACGATGATGTCGTCGTCGCGCCAGCCCTGGATGGCGGCGGCTTCGGCAAGGCGGTCAGTCCCGGTCTGGTGGTCGGCGCGCGTCATCAATGCGCGGCCGCCAGCCGCCGTCACGGCGTCAAAGACATCCGGATGGTCGGTCGCTACCCAGACTTCGTCCGCGCCCGATGCCAGGGCGCGTTCCAGCACCCGGATGACCATCGGGCGGCCTCCGATGTCGGCAAGCGGTTTGCCGGGAAGGCGGGTAGAGGTGTGGCGCGCCGGGATTACAACGCGGAATGCGGTCATGGGCGGCTGCTCAGCGCAATGCGTCGACTTCTTCATGTGTGAGCGCGCGCGCTTCGTCGCTGAACATTACCGGTATGCCGTCGCGGACGGGATATGCCAGCCGGTCTGCCTTGCAGACCAGTTCCTGGCTATCTTTCAGGTAGTTGAGCGGACTTTTGCACAGCGGGCAGACCAGGGTTTCAAGCAGTCTGGCGTCCATTGTCCAGTTTCTCCAGGATAGGGCCGATGGTCTCGGCGGCGATGATGGCTCGCACCGGCAGTTCCCAAGCGTCGGGCGGTGCGAAAGCGGCGCATTTTACCGCATCCTTGCTCGTCATCAGCTTGGGTTCGCCTGGGGCGAAGGCGAGGTCGGCGGCGCGATAGCGGTAGTGGTCGGGAAAGGGGTGGGGAACGACTTCAAGCCCCATGGCCGTGAGCCGGTCGAAAAAGCGTTGCGGCTGGCCGATGCCCGCGAGCGCGTGGACGCGCTGTCCGGCGAATGCGGCGGCGTCGCGCCATTGGCCGGGATCCGATATTGAGCGGAAGCGGTCGCCGTCCAGGCGCATCGGCGCTACGGGGACGGCGCGGAGCGCCGCGCGCAGATGTGGGGATATTTCGCCATGGGCGAGAACGAGGTCGACGCTGGCGAGGCGTGCAAGCGGTTCGCGCAGGGGGCCGGACGGCAGAGGCCAGCGGTTGCCGAGTGTCGCTTCATCCAGCACGGCAATTTCGACCGTGCGCGCCAGCCGGTAATGCTGCATGCCGTCGTCGCTGATGATGACATCGCATTCAGGGTGGGCGGCCAGCAAGGTCCGCGCCGCCGCCGGGCGGTCTCTGCCAATGGCGACCGGACAGCCGGTCAGGCGGGCGAGCAGCACGGGTTCGTCGCCGCAAAAAGCGGGGTCGGCATGGATGTCGACAAGGCATGACAGCCCGCTTGCCGCCGCATCGCCGCCGTGGCCGCGCGAGACGATGCCGGGGTGCCGTCCCGCCTTGCGCAATTCTTCGGCAAACCAGGCGGTTGCAGGCGTTTTGCCGCTGCCGCCCACGGAGATGTTGCCGATGACGATCACCGGTGCCGGAAGCCGCTCGCTGTGCAGGATATCGCGGCGATAGAGCCAGCGGCGAAGTGCGGCGGCGCCGCGAAAAAGCGCGCTTGCAGGCAACAGCAGCGCCGCAAGCGCGCCGCGCCGCCGCCAGAAGGTCGGCGCGGCGCGCGGGGGCGGCGCGCTTTTCATCGCCCGTTTCTCAGCGGCGGGATTCCCGCTGAGTGGCGAAAGTGACGTGCGAGAGTCCCGCGTGCTGCGCTGCCTGCATTACGTTGATGACGTTCTGGTGCGCAGCCTGGGCGTCGGCATTGATGACCACTACCGGCTCCGCGCCTTTTGCCGGCCGGGCGCTGGCAAGCGCGGAAGCAATGGCATCGATGCTCTTGTCGGAGACGGAGCGGCCGTTGACGAGAATGTCTCCCGAAGACGTCACCGCCACGGTGATCTCCTCGCTGACGGCGGCTGTGCTGCCCGCGTCGGCGGTGGGCAGTGCAATCTCCAGCCCGGCGGTTTTGTTGAAGGTCATGGTCATCATCAGGAAGATGATGATGACCAGCATCACGTCGATTAACGGGACGAGGTTGATTTCAGGCTCGTCTTTCTGGGCGCTGGAATGACGGAAGTCCATGGTTTTCAGCGCCTGCGTTCGCCGTGCGCCACTTCGACGAGCGTGGTCGCCTGTTGTTCCATTTCCATAACATAGTCGTCGACCAGGCGGCGGAAGGATCGCCAGAAAATGGTTGCCGGAACCGCGATGATGATGCCGAAGGCGGTTGCGTGCAGCGCCATCGCAATGCCGACGGACACCTGTTCCTGCGTTCCCGTGGCGCCGTGCACCGCAAACATCTCGATCATGCCGATGACGGTGCCGAGCAGGCCCATCAGGGGGCTGATGGCGGCAATGGTACCTAGTGTGGTGAGGAAGCGTTCAAGGTCGTGCGCGACGGCGCGGCCTGCTTCTTCGATGGACTCTTTCATGATCTCGCGCGAGCTTTTGATGTTGCGCAACCCCGCCGCGAGCACCCGCCCCAGCGGCGAATGGGCAGCGACGCGCGAAACCATTTCGGGCGGCGCGCCATGGCGGCCGAGATCGGCAATAATCCGGTCCAGCAGACCGGGAGGCACCACACGAGAGCGGCGCAAACTGATCGACCGCTCGATGATCAACGCTACGGCAATTACCGAAGCTAACAACAGCGGCCACATCGGCCAGCCGCCAGCCAAGAACATTTGGAACACGCCTTCTCCCCTGAAGAAAGTGGAAATGCCGAAATTTAGACCTGCTGAGCGGCGCGAGCAAGAGCGATATATGCACTCCACCCCACAATCCCATCCACAAAACCTGTGGATAAGTTTGTGGAGCGCCGCGTGATAGGTGTCATACCTGTATCAGCCGCGCCGCTTCCCTCTCTTCGCCGCAAAATTATGCAACAATCTAACTTGCTGATTTAACGGAAAGTATCGCAAAACCCAGTGCGATCAAGATGTTAGCGGCAGTCTTTGAAATCCGGCCATGGACAATACGGCCGGCCTGTGGATTCTCCAGCAAATGGCAGGCATATACAACGAATTTCAGACGGAAATTTTTGCATCTACGCCACGGGTCATCGGTGTTGGGGCGCTCAATCGCCTTGCGCGCGAGGTGCTTGAGGCCGCGATTCCCCTGTTGTGGATCGGCGGCGAAATTTCCAATCTCACCCGCGCCGCGTCCGGGCACGTTTACTTCACACTCAAGGATGCGCAAGCGCAGGTGCGTTGCACCATGTGGCGCAATAGTGCTCAACTGCTGCCTTTTCGTCCCGAAAACGGTATGCGGGTCGAAGCTCGGGCACTGGTTACGCTCTACGAGCTGCGCGGCGATTACCAACTCAATATCGAAACCTTGCGTCTGGCTGGCGCTGGCGGTCTGCACGAGGCTTTCCTTCGGCTCAAGGACAAACTCGCGGCGGAAGGGCTGTTCGATCCCGCCCGCCGCCGTTCCCTGCCGGTTTTCCCGCGCGCTTTGGGCATAGTCACCTCGCCTGCGGCGGCAGCCTTGCGCGATGTGCTGGCCACCTTGCGGCGGCGCGCGCCTGGCGTGTCCGCTGTGCTTTACCCCGCCGCCGTCCAGGGGGGCGATGCACCGCGCCAGTTGTGCGAGGCGCTGGAAACTGCCGGCAGGCGCGCGGGAATCGACGGCATCGACCTCATCGTGCTCGTGCGTGGCGGCGGCAGCCTCGAAGACCTCAATGCATTCAACGACGAAGCTCTGGCGCGGGCAATCGTCGCCTGCCCGGTACCGGTCGTGAGCGGCATTGGTCACGAAACCGATTTCACCATTGCCGACTTTGCTGCCGATCTGCGCGCGCCCACGCCTACCGCCGCCGCGGAACTGGTCAGTGCAGGCTATTTCGGCGCGGGCGACGTCCTGTCCGCCGCCGCCCGGCGCATGTGGCATGCCATGGGCCGCCAGCTGGCGGCCATGGCGCAACGCATCGATCGCTGCGCGCTGCGTCTCGTCCATCCCCGTGAACGTTTGCGGCGCGCGCGCGAAGACCTGGTTCGCCATGAGCAGCGGCTTCGGCAGGCAGTGAGCATCCATTTGGGAGAATCCGCTCATCACTTGTCGCGGCTCGAATTGCGCCTGCGCGCGCAGCGTCCTGCGTTTGCCGCTCCGCGCATGCGGCTCGACAGCCTCGGAGAACGCCTGGAACGGGCTGCTCGCGGCCTGTGCTCGGTGCGGCGGCAGCGGCTCGATGCGCTTGCCGTCAGCCTTCGGCACCTGGGCCCGCAAGCGGTGCTTGCTCGTGGCTACAGCATCGCGCGCGATGCCTCAGGTAATATCCTGTGTTCGGTTGCGGGTGTTCGCGTTGGCGATGCGGTCGAAATCCAGCTCGCGGATGGCCGCATCGACGCCATGGCGAAGTCGGTGCGCCCGAGCCGCGGCGATGCATGACCGAGCGTTTGAGAAGCTTGCGCAGCTCCGTTGCCGTGACACTGCGGGCGGGAAAAGGACAAAGCGCCATACTGCGCTAAAATGCTACATTTCCTGGATGGGACCCAACATGAAACGAGCGCGCAACAAGCGTCGCGGCGGCATTGGCCGTCATGCCGAAGAACTCCTGTGGCTGGCGGGCGGTCTGGCTGAATCCTGCTGCCGGATCGAGGATCGTTACTGGGAAGACCGTCTCGCTGCGGCAATCGACAAGGCGCTTGCCCATGATGACGAAGACACGTTCGATACCGCGCTCGATCAGGCATTCAACCGCAGTAGCCCAGGTTATGACGAACTCGCCGATCTCATCGAGTCGCGCACCGAGTCTCCCGCCGGACTCGACGGCAGCTACGATATCATTTTCATTGCTGCGCCGGTTCTGGCGTGGTCGCGCTTCCGCATTCCCGCCCGCGTTTTGCCTGCCGCCGCGCTTGCCAACCTGCGCGTACACCTGCGCGCGCATGTGCTCGCCCAGAATACCCGCGTTGCGCTGGCCGATTTTCTCTACAGCCCCGACCAACTGCCGCAAGGATATTGCGCTACGGCCAGTTTTGCCGGGCGTCTGGGCCGCGCCGCGCTTGAAGACAAAGATTTGCATGTCGACACCGACGGCATGCTGGAGACGGCGCAGTTCCTTTCCGATACCCGCTATCTGCTGGCTGCCGTCACCGTGCCGCGCGGCGGCGCGGTTTTCCGGTGGCAGGAAGCCGATGGCAGCCGTACCGATGCGCTGGCGCAATGGCGCGTCCAGGGCGGTGGATGCCTTGCGCCGCTCCTGCCCGGGTGCGCGCTCGAATTCGTGTTGCCAGAATCCTATTTTGCCGCCTGCCGCGCAGCCGACAAAACCAGCCGCTCTTATTCGGTGCGCGCCTCGGTCGCCTTTCTCATTACCTCGTTGGATGTGCCTGTGGTCAAGCTGCGCGCGATCGTCGCGCCGTTCTGGGATGAGCAGATCGAGGAATACCGGATAGGCTTCACGCTTTCCGACGACGACGATGTCGTTCATGGCGTCGTCTGGCCGCTGCTGGGCGCGGAAGACGAAGCCGTCGACGTACCGTCGGAAATCGAGGGCGTGCTGCGGGAATGCGGCGTTGGCATAATCAAGGTGCTCGAACACCGCTTTCCGCTCGAATATTGCGACGATTGCGGCGCGCCGCTCTATCCCTCGCCCGAAGGCGAAATCGTGCACGCGGAAATGCCCGAAACCGAAGCCGGGCAAATCCCGCAACACTTGCACTGAACACTTGCACTGAACGCCGGGAAGAATAAAAAAGGGGGCTTTCGCCCCCTTTTCGCAAGCAACGCCAGTGATGGCGCTTTTACATTCTTACATTCCGGACATCCGGCGGCGTCTCGCCACGGCGCCGATAATGCCGAGGCCGGCCAGCAGCATGGCGTAGGTTTCCGGTTCTGGAACAGAAGGCAGAGGAGGAGACAGAGGATTTTCAAACTGTTGGACATTGGATACGGTGAAAATGAAATCATCATAATCACTGAGGTGGAACCTCGGTGTGTCCTCGAATCCGATGACCGCGACGTTGCTTTGTCCCTTATAGTCATAGACCACTGCGGAATGGGGCGTTCCGAGAAGCGCTTTGGATGCTGCTGTAGTTGTATCCAGCGAGCCATCGCCCGTCGAGAACTGGTACAGACCTTTCTCGGCGCTTGCGCCGCGCTTGAGGTCGACGGTGATTGC
>JAIRWW010000074.1 GCA_031268685.1 Azoarcus sp. | reverse complement strand
TTGGCGACTTGGCGACTTGGCGACTTGGCGACTTGGCGACTTGGCGACTTGGCGACTTGGCGACTTGGCGACTTGGCGACTTGGCGACTTGGCGACTTGGCTTCTGGCTCTTGTAACGCTTGCGTTATTGGCCGGCTGCGGCGGTGCCTCTTTCGTGCCATCCAGTAATACGGTGACGCTCACGGATCCTCCTGAGTTGACCATTATCATTCCCAAAGATAGTAAGTGGAGTATGCCGCTGGGTCAACGTTATCATGAGTACTTTTCTGGTAAGTTCTCTTCTCACGAGATGTTTAGCGATGGCTCTCTCCATCGCAATAACTGCTTTGTGAGTTCATTTGATGGCTTTCCTCGCTGGGCGCGGCGGAAGAGTTTTTACAATAATAAAAGGGAAAAGGACAAAAATCATCTTTATATAATGTGCCACGATAGCAGAACCAGGGATGCAAAGACTGGGGTTGTTGCGAATGATGAAGTATACGACTTCGGGTCTTCTGCCAAGACTTACGTTGTCGAAGGTGCAGAGAGCGGGGATAAGAAAATCAAGATATTCAAATATCGCCCTCTTGCTTATGATGAGTTCAGCATGGGGAAAGGAATAGGGCCAGAAGAGTTCAAACTGAAGGCAAGACCTGTTCCTGTATTTCCTGAAACAAAATTATTCAACTTTCTTGCATCGGGCCACACTGTGTTCCTGAACCTGGAGTACGACTCTCCATATACTCTGCAAGCGAGAGAAACTGCGCGCAAAACGGCCAAGCCCAATGTTAGGCTGGTGGATCTTCAAACAGGTAAATGGCTTACTGAAATCAATATCAAGGCAGGGATGTCCGATCCATCGTATCCTGTCACGCGCATAATGGGAGGGTATGTGACTCAAGAGACCATAGATCCTGAACTAAATGTACTTTGGTTGGGATACCGTAATGAATATGGCAGTATGGTCGTCTTTAGCCTTGTAATACCGGCTCAATTCACTGATGAACTCAAAGGCGGTACGTACATAAAACCGACAGTGTATGTGCTTGTACACTTATACGGTGCGCTCACGTCCGCCGATAGAGTTGATTTCAATATCCTCATCCCGGAACTCGAAAAGGTACTTGAAAAGGCAATCAAGGCGGGATCGCCTGAATACTATAAAAAAGATGAAGGCCCGCGCGTCCGTCGTCGCATTCGCTCCGGGGAAGAACAATGACTCCCAATATAAAGCCAACGCATTTTACATAATCGCAGGGGCAGGTCCTCGTGCCTGCCCTGATTCAGGATGCCCCGCAGGCACGGAACAGACGGATACGGCGTCACACCAACCGCCAAGGGTGGCCACGGGGGGCCGCCCTTACAACAAGCTCAGCCCGAACGGGCGGGAACTGTCCGGAAATATGTTTCGTGGCCGCCGTTCAGGCTGCTTCGATGTGTTCCAGCATCAGTTGCACGTTCGACAATCCCCGGAATTCGTTGATGTCCAGCCGGTAGGCGGCGCGGATGGCGTCGGGTGCGCGTTCGGCGTGGTCGAAGCGGATGGCGTCGAATCGCGTGCCGCCCAGCGAGAGTTCGAGTTTGAGATGCCGGTCTTTGAGAATGCGCTGCCGTTCGACGCGGAAGACGTTGTCGAACACTGGGGCGGGAAAGCCTTGTCCCCAGACTTCGCGCGCCAGCAGGCGGGCTATGTCTAGTGTGATGTCGGAGGCATTCAGCCCGCCGTCGGTGTCGATGCGCCGTTGCAGGTCGGCGGGGTCCAGCAGGCTGGCGGCGGTTTCTTCAAAGGCGGCGCGGAAGTCTTGAAGCCTTTCTTTGCGGATGCTGAGGCCAGCCGCCATGGCATGGCCGCCGAAACGCAGTATGAGTCCCGGCGCGCGCTTGGCGATGAGTTCGAGCGCGTCGCGCAGGTGCAGGCCGGGGATTGAGCGTCCGGAGCCTTTTAGTTCGCCGTCCTGGCCGGGAGCGAAGGCAATGGCGGGGCGATGCAGTTTTTCGCGGACGCGGCCTGCGATGAGTCCGGCTACGCCGGGATGCCAGTCCGGTTCGTACAAGGTGATGCCAGCGTGTTCGCTGACGTTGAAGTTTTCAAGGTATCGGACGGCGGTTTCTTGCATGCCAGCTTCAATTTCGCGCCGTTCGTTGTTGAGTTGTTCGAGTTCGCGCGCGATGGCGATGGCGCGGGTTTCGTCGTCGGTGATCAGGCATTCGATGCCCAGGCTCATGTCGGCAAGCCGCCCGGCGGCGTTGAGGCGGGGGCCGAGGGCGAAGCCGAGATCGAAGGCGTTCGCCCGCGCGGCGTCGCGCCGGGCTACGGCGAATAGGGCACGGATGCCGGGCTGCATGCAGTTGGCGCGCATGCGCTGCAAGCCTTGTGCGACGAGGATGCGGTTGTTGTGGTCGAGCTTGACGACGTCGGCTACGGTGCCGAGGGCGACGAGGTCGAGCAGGTCGGCAAGCCGGGGTTCGTTCCCGGCGGTGAATGCGCCGCGTTGGCGCAGTTCGGCCCGCAGCGCCAGCATGACGTAGAACATTACGCCTACGCCAGCCAATGCTTTGCTTGGGAAGCCGCAGCCCGGCTGGTTGGGGTTGACGATGACATCCGCTTCGGGCAGCGCCGCGCCAGGCAGGTGGTGGTCGGTGATTACTGTGCTCATGCCGCGTTCGCGCGCCGCGGCTACGCCTTCGAGGCTGGCGATGCCGTTGTCGACGGTGATGAGCACTTCGGGCGAGAGCTGGGCGGCGAGTTCTACCATCGGCGGGGTAAGGCCGTAGCCGAGGGTGATGCGATCCGGCACCAGATAGTGCACATCGGCGCCGAAAGCCCGCAGCGCCCGCACGCCGACGGCGCAGGCGGTTGCGCCATCGCAGTCGTAGTCGGCGACGATGACCATGCGAGCGCCGCTTTCGATGGCGTCGGCCAGTAGTTGCGCGGCTTCGTTCGCGCCGGTGAGCGCGGCGGGGGGCAGCAGGGCTTTGAGCGAAAGGTCGAGTCCGTCAGCGCCGGAAATGCCGCGCGCGGCGAAAAGGCGGGCGAGTAGAGGATGCATGCCCGCTGATGTGAGGGTGGAGAAGGCGCGCGCCGGGATGTCGCGGGGGTGGATGATGTTCATCAAAAACTGACTCCGGTTGGAAACCTCCCCCTTCAGGGGGTAATCGGGCGCGGGAGGGGCGTAAGCCCGCAGCAGCTTTGTCGCCCGGTTACGGGCGTGGATTGAAACCTTGTGTGGGTCGTTCGGGGCGGCTTTTGGCCGGGCGGCGGGATGCGTTCGCGGCGTGCAGTTCGTCCAGGGGCAGGGGCTTGCGCCAGAAGCGCCAGGGCGAACGGCGGTTAAGTGTGAGGGAGAGGTTGTGGCGGTCGCTGGGCGCGAGCAGTTCGAGCCGGTGAAGGACGCCGGTATCGAGGGCTTTTGCGATGGGTGCGAAGTAGTCGTTTTCCAGCGCGGCAAGCGCCGTCCGCCAGGCGGCGAGGTCGAGACGGCGGGCGGGGGCGGCAAGGGTGTCGAGGGTGAGCAGGGTGTCGGCGCGCAGGGCTGTATCCAGGTCTGGGGGGCCGGGTTCGATGTTGGCGGCGCGCGCCAGCCCGCGCGTTATGGGGTCGAGTGTTTGTATCGACTGGCAGGGGGGGCGCGGTGTGGCATCCGGCGCGGGGCGTGCGCTCGCGCCCCAGAACCATAGGCTGTTGATTGTGCGTTGCCCGGCGGTTTCGCGCGCTTTGTTCGCCGGGTGGTTGTGGAGCGCGATCTGGATTTCGTTCAGGATGCGCCGCCAGCGGATTGCGTCGGCGTCGGCGTCAGATTCGTCTCCTTCGGGCAGGAAGTCCTGGATGGGGCGGCCTGTTGCGTCGTGCAGCGTGGAAAAGCGCGCTGTGGGAGGGTGTTCGAGGCGCAGGTACCAGCGCGTCGGTGTTGCGGCGATGAATTGGCCGAGATCGGAAAAATCGCGGTTGAGTGCGGCGCTCAGGGCGGCGGCTTCGTCGGCGGCGATTTCTTCGTCGGCGAAGTCTCCGAGCAATAGGTATTCGCGCGTGAGGGACAGGTGAACCGGATCGGCGCAGAGCCAGTGCGTTCCGGAACCGGCGCGGGAAGCCAGGGCGGATGGGGATGGGGGGCGGCTTTTGCCGTCGCTTCCGGTGTTTTCAGTGTTTTCAGTGCTTTCAGTGTTTTCGCCGAGTCGCCGCAGGGCGGCCAGCGGCGGTGTTTTGTCATCGACGCCGAAGAGCCGCATCAGCAGGCATTCGGGGGAATCCAGAGCTTCGATGCGGCGCTGCCCATATCCGAGCAGGCGGGAAAGCGCCGCGAGCGGCAGGTCTTGTGCAGGGCGATGGGTTTGCGGCGCGGGCCATAGCAGGCCGGGGACGATGAGCAAAAGCTGGCTCATTGCTTGCCCAGCAGGATATGTTCCAATTCGCGCGGCGTTGCCGCTTCGCGCCAGCGCGAAGCCATTTCCGCGGCGCGCGGCGCGCCATAACCCCAGGCTGCGGCGATGAAGGGCAGACCGTTGGCTTCGGCGGCCATGCCGTCTTCGATGCGATCTCCCACGTAAACGGCCCGCGCGGTTTCGATGTGGCGGTCGGCGAGCAGGCGGGCGATCATGGCCGTTTTGCTGGGCAGCGCTGGCGTGAACATGTCGAGTGCGTAGACTGTGTCGAAACAGGCGCTCCAGCCGAGGTGGGCGAGGATAAGCCTGGTGGGATGGATGCGCTTGTTGGTGGCGATGTGCAGCACGCATCCTGCCGCGTGCAGATTTGCCAGGAGTTCGCCGATGCAGGGGTAGGCGGCGGTCTCCAGCAATCCGCCATTGTCGTAGCTTTGCCGGAAGGCGCGGGCAAGACGTTCGATTAGCGCTGGATCGTCGGCGTTAGCGAGCAGGCGCAAGGTTTCGTTGATCGGCGGCCCGACGATGTCTGCGTCGATGTTTTGCGCCGGGGCGATGCCGCAGGCGGCGAAGGCTGTGCGATAGCTGGCGAC
>JAIRWW010000082.1 GCA_031268685.1 Azoarcus sp. | reverse complement strand
TTCCTCGCCCGCCTGCCCGACCGTCCGGTCGGCGTCTGGCTCGACAGCGATGAGTCGCCGGAGGCGATCGCCGCCGACCTCGCCCACTTTTCCGTCATCGCCGTCAACTTCCCGAAATTTACCGACGGTCGCGGCTACTCGACGGCGCGTCTCTTGCGCGAGCGCTACGGCTACGCGGGAGAACTGCGCGCCATCGGCGACGTGCTGCAAGACCAGCTTTACTTCATGCGGCGCTGCGGCTTCAACGCCTACGCCGTGCGCGCCGACAAGGACATCGAAGCGGCGCTCGCGGGACTCGCCGATTTCGACGAGTCTTACCAACCCGCCGTCGACTCGCCGCAGCCGCTGTTCCGGCGGCGTTCCGCCTGAAAGGTCGCGGCGTGCGCCTCCCTCATGCCATCGATCTCGACGACGCGGCGCTGCGCGAATCGGTCGCGCGCAAGACCGAAAGCGCCACCACGCTGCTGCGCCGCATCGCCACCGACTACCGGCCCGCCGCGCTGGCTAACAGCCTGAGCGTCGAGGACATGCTGCTCACCGATCTCATCCACCGGGAAAGGCTCGACATCGAGAATTTCTCGCTCGACACCGGCCGCCTGCCCACCGAGACCTACGACCTGATCGCCGCCGCTGAAACGCGCTACGGTCGGAAATTTACCTGGTACTACCCGCGCCACGATCTCGTCGAACCCTACGTGCGCACCCACGGCATCAACGCGTTCCGCGAATCGGTCGAACTGCGCCGGGCTTGCTGCCACGCGCGCAAGGTCGAACCCCTGCAACGCGCGCTGGCCGGAAAGCGCGCCTGGATCACCGGAATGCGCGCGCAACAGTCGGCAACACGTGCTCACCTGCCGGAACAGGTCTTCGACGAAGCCAACGGCCTGGAGAAATTCAACCCGCTCGCCGACTGGACCGAGCGGGAAGTCTGGGCTTACATCCGGCTCAACGACGTTCCCTACAACGCGCTGCACGACCGCTTCTACCCGAGCATCGGCTGCGCCCCCTGCACACGCGCCATCACCGTCGGCGAGGACATCCGTGCCGGCCGCTGGTGGTGGGAGCGGCCCGAAACGAAAGAATGCGGATTACATGCAAAGCAGCCCTGAACCGGCTGAAAGTATTTTGCCGAAAGCCCAACCGATGATGCGCACCGCCCAAGAAGTTCTCTCCCACCTCGATTGGCTCGAATCCGAAGCCATCCACATCATGCGCGAAGTCGCCGGGCAGTGCGCCAACCCCGCGCTGCTCTTCTCCGGCGGCAAAGACTCCCTCTGCCTGCTGCGCCTCGCCGAAAAAGCCTTCCGCCCTGGGCGCTTTCCCTTCCCGCTCATGCACATCGACACCGGCCACAACTACCGCGAAGTCATAGACTTCCGCGACCGGCGCGCCGCTGAACTAGGCGAGCGCCTGATCGTGCGTTCGGTCGAAGACTCCATGCGGCGCGGCACGGTCGTCCTCAAGCATCCGGACGAAGCGCGCAACCGCCACCAATCCGTCACGCTGCTCGAAGCCATCGAAGAATTCGGCTTCGATTGCTGCATCGGCGGCGCGCGGCGCGACGAAGAAAAAGCGCGCGCCAAAGAACGCATCATGAGTTTCCGCGACGAATTCGGACAATGGGACCCCAAAAACCAGCGGCCGGAACTGTGGAACCTCTACAACGCCCGCACGCACAAAGGCGAAAACATCCGCGCCTTCCCAATCTCCAACTGGACGGAACTCGATGTCTGGCAATACATCGGACGCGAAAAACTGGCGCTGCCCGCAATCTACTTCGCCCACACCCGCCCCGTGGTCATCCGCCAGGGCGCCATCGTGCCGGTCAACATCTCCGCCCCCGGCGGCGAAATCTTGAACGCGCCCAAACCGGGCGAAACAGCCGTCGACCTTCGCGTGCGCTTCCGCACCGTCGGCGACATCACCTGCACCGCCCCGGTAGCATCGGACGCCGACACAGTAGAAAAAATCCTGCTGGAAACCGCCGCCACAACCATCACCGAACGCGGCGCGACCCGTCTCGACGACCAGACCTCCGAAGCATCCATGGAACAACGCAAAAAAGAAGGCTATTTCTGATGTCCTCACCATCCGCCCCGCCCGCCGAACCAGAAGACCGCGGCCTGCTGCGCTTTCTCACCTGCGGCAGCGTCGACGACGGCAAAAGCACCCTGATCGGACGGCTTCTCTACGACAGCAAGACCCTCCTTGCCGACACACTCTCCGCCATCGAAAAAACCTCGCAAAGGCGCGGCCTCGCCAGCGTCGACCTCTCGCTCCTGACCGATGGCCTGCAAGCCGAGCGCGAGCAAGGCATCACCATCGACGTGGCCTACCGCTACTTCTCCACCGGCACGCGCAAATACATCATCGCCGACGCACCGGGCCACGAACAGTACACCCGCAACATGGTGACAGCCGCCTCCACCGCCAACCTCGCCATCATCCTGGTGGATGCGCGAAAAGGCGTACTCGCGCAGACGCGGCGGCATTCCATCCTCGCCCACCTCGTCGGCATTCCGCATCTCGTCGTCGCCATCAACAAAATGGATCTCGTCGGCTACTCGCAGGAAGCGTTTAGCAAAATCATGGCCGACTACCTCGAATTCGCGGGCAAGCGCGGCATCGAAGACGTGCATTTCATCCCCCTTTCCGCCCTGAACGGCGACATGGTGGTTGAGCGCGGCGAAAACCTCGGCTGGTACAAAGGGCCGGCCCTGCTCGACATCCTGGAAACCGCCGCGCCCGCGCACAGCGAACACGCCGAACCGCTGCGGTTTTCCGTGCAATACGTCTGCCGCCCGCAAGATGCCGCCAACCCCGCGCTGCACGACTACCGGGGCTTCATGGGGCGGATCGAATCCGGCGCGGTCAAGACGGGCGACGCCGTAAGCGTACTGCCTTCAGGTCTGTCGACCACGGTCAAAGCCGTGCAACTGGGCGGCGAAGACATTGGCGCGGCGCTTGCCGAACAGTCCGTCACCCTTTTGCTTGACGACGACATCGACATCTCGCGCGGCGACATGATCGTCGCTGGCGGCAGCGGCGCGCCTCCCGCGCAAAAAGAGATCGACGCCATCATCTGCTGGCTCTCGGAATCCCCGCTCGACCGGGCGCGCACCTTCCTCATCCGCCACACCACGCGCGAAGTGAGAGCGCGGCTCACCAGCATCGCCCACAAACTGGACGTCAACACGCTGGAACGGCTACCCGCCGAAAAACTCGTCATGAACGACATCGCCCGCGTGCGCTTCAAACTCGCCCAACCCGTTTTTGCCGACCCCTATGCTGGCAATCGCGCCACCGGAGCCTTCATCGTCATCGACGAGAGCAACAACAACACCGTGGGCGCGGGAATGATCCAGTAGCAATGCGGG
>JAIRWW010000041.1 GCA_031268685.1 Azoarcus sp. | reverse complement strand
GTGCCGTGAATTTCGATCAGATTCTTTGAACCTGCTGTGCGGTGCAGGCTGTCGATGTTCTGGGTAAGCACCCAGGTTCCAGGCTTTTCGGCTTCGAGCGCGGCTATCAGCCTGTGTGCGGCGCTAGGTTCGGCGTCCCGGCAGTTGCGCTCGATCTGGCCGATATAACGCCATGTAAGTTCGGGCCGGTGCGCAAGCATGTGGCCAGAAAGCGCTTCCTCAATCGAGATGCCTTCTTCGGCCTGGCGATCGTTGTAAAGCCCGCCGATGCCGCGGTAAGTCGGCAAACCGGAATCGGCGGAAATACCCGCGCCGGTAATGAAAAGGGGCCGTTCGGCACGCCTGAGGCTATCGGCGATATCGTCCAGCACTGTATCTGAGAAGGATTTGTCCATGATCGCTGGCCGTCCCGGTTGTAACAACAGCGGCTCAATCCGCGGATTGGCTGGGGGCGGGGGCGGACGTGATTTCGATGTAACGTCGGCGCTCGGCTTCAAAACGCTGGAGAAGAGCGTCGCGTTCTTTTATTTTTTTCTCGACTGCCGCACGCGCGCGCGCCAATTCTTCGTCGGCATAGGCGATGGCCTGGGCAAGGCCGTCCGGCAGCGCCCCTTCTTTCGAGGCAGCCGCATCGGTGTCCAGGCGGTTGCGGCGCGCAGTCAATTCCTGCTCATCTGTGCGCAATATAGCGATAGCATTATTTAGCTGTGCGACTTCGTAATCGCGGCGCGCGTCGAGATTGGCAAGCGAGCGGTATCTTTCGCGCAAAGCATCATCTTGTTGTTTCTGCCTGGACGCTTCCCGGCCAGCGAGTTCCCGCTGGCGTTCTTTTTCCCGGCGGCTAGCGCTTTCGGCGGGAGTAGGCTGCGCCGCTTCGCGGTATACCGTGACGCCATTGACTTTTTCGACCCATGCGCGGCCATAGCATTCTTTCGGCAATGTATCGCCAAATACGGGACGGCCACCGACTTCGCAACTGAACACCCGTGTTACGCCTCCGTGGCCGACTTGCGCCATGGCCGGTAAAGCGGCCAAAACGGTCAGCAGGAAAAGAAAAAGAAATTCAATGCGCCGCATGTGTTCCATATACATCCCGGTAAGCCTGAACCGCCGCAAGATCGGTTTTCAATTCCGCGTTGTCCGACAGGTAATCGACGAGATCGTCGAGCGTTGCGACCGCCACCACCGGAATGCCGTAGGTCTGGCCGACTTCCTGCACCGCCGAGACGTCTGCCTGCCCGCGTTCCATGCGATCCAGCGCAATGGCCACTCCCGCGGGTTCGGCGCTCTGTGCGCGGATTATGGCGACCGATTCGCGCACCGATGTACCGGCGGAAATGACGTCGTCGAGAATCAGCACCCGGCCACGTAGCGGCGCGCCAATCAGCACGCCGCCCTCGCCGTGATCCTTGGCTTCTTTGCGGTTGAAAGCGAACGGGACATTCACGCCTTCTCCGGCCAGGCGCATCGCCGTGCCTGCAACCAGCGGAATGCCCTTGTAGGCCGGGCCGAAAAGCATGTCGAACGCCAGGCCGGAGTCAAGAATCGCTTTCGCATAAAAACCGCAGAGCGCATCGAAAGACGCGCCATCGTCGAACAGACCAGCATTGAAGAAATAGGGCGATGTCCGCCCCGCCTTGGTGATGAAAGATCCAAAGCGCAGCACGCCTTTCCGGCATGAAAGGGCGATGAAATCACGACCAGACGACATTTGCATCAGTATCCAGATTCTGTTTCGGCGCGCTACATTACACTAATTCCACTAGGGAAGCGCCGAACAATTGCCGAACAATCCCCATACGTTTGGGTTTAGCCGATCCTTGCCCGCGATTCGATGTCGAATGTCCTTCGACAGACTCGAAGCTAACGGGTATTGTCCGGGGCTTCCTTCGAGCATCTGCCCCGCCTGCCAGGTGCGGGAAGATTTTTGACGCGAAGATGGTTTATTCCGCCCATTCGTTCGACGATGCGCGTCTCGATGCATAAACGGGAAATAGTAACGACTGACAACAAGGATCAACAATATGATGCGAATCGTCACAGCCAATCTGAACGGCATCCGCTCGGCAACTGGCAAGGGGTTTTTCGACTGGCTCGCCAGCGCCGAAGCCGATATCGTCTGCGTACAGGAACTCAAGGCGCAGGCTGGCGACCTCACCCCGGCAATGCGCGCGCCCGCCGGATGGGAGGGCTGGTTTTCCTACGCCGTCAAGAAAGGCTATAGCGGCGTCGGAATATATAGCCGTCATTCCCCCGTGCGCGTTATCGAAGGCTTGGGCATACCCAATATCGACGAGGAAGGGCGCTATCTGCAACTGGATTTTCCTGCCCTGTCTGTGGTTTCGCTCTACCTGCCCTCTGGTTCCAGTTCGCCCGAGAGAGAAGCCGCCAAATTTGATTTCATGGAACGCTTCCTGCCCCATCTGGCCCAACTCGCCGCAAGCGGACGCGAATTCATCGTCTGTGGAGACTGGAACATCGCCCACCGCGAAATCGACCTCAAGAACTGGAAAAGCAACCAGAAAAATTCCGGCTTCCTGCCCGAAGAGCGCGCCTGGCTCTCGCGCGTGTTCGACGAACTGGGCTGGGTCGACGTCTATCGCCACCTATATCCCGAAGCGGGCGAAGAAGGCTATACATGGTGGTCGAACCGCGCCCAGGCATGGGCCAGGAACGTCGGCTGGCGCATCGACTATCAAGTCGCCACCGCAGCCACAGCAGGACAGGCCCGCATGGCTACGGTATATAAAGAGCAGCGGTTTTCAGACCACTCGCCGCTCATCGTCGATTACGACATCGCGCCATGAGCCGTTCATCCCGCGCCCAGGGCGAATGGGCGCGGCGATTCAAGGCTCCGGCAATAACACGTGCTCATCATATTGTTCGGGTAGCTGCCCATCCTGGAGCAGCGCCGGCGCCTGCTCGCTCGGAGGCGGAACCGGAGTGGGAGACGGAACCGGAGTGGGAGTTGGAGGCGGTCCGTCCGGAAGCGGCGCGGGAGGCAATCCACCGCCCACCATGGGAACAGGCGCCTGTCCGCCTGGACGGCCTTGCGGAACAGGCGAGGGCGGAGCGGACAGCCCCCCTTGGGAAGAAGTAGGCACACCACCAAACACATCATCTGGCGTCAGTGTGTCGTCTTCGATTGGCCGCAATTCGGGCGGCTGAAACTCGGCGTAGTGGTAGTCGTCGCGGCTGCCATCGTCGGAAGGCGCGCTGGCGATGCCCTCCGGCCTGGGCAATGCGGTCTCCGGCATGCCTGCCAAGGCGGTGCGCATGTAGCTGATCCACATCGGCAGCGCCGCTGTACCGCCTGTCTCTCCCCTGCCCATATTGCGCGGGATCGGAAAGCCAATCCAGGTCAC
>JAIRWW010000018.1 GCA_031268685.1 Azoarcus sp. | reverse complement strand
GGCCCATTGCCGCGGGATGTGCCGCCAGACGGGGTCGTCTGCCCAGGGGGCTTGCTCTTGTTTTTGCTCTTTTGGCGCGGCTTTGTCCGGCGTTTGCGCCGGATTTTCGTCGGGGGGCTCCGGGGTCTCTGGAGCCGCGCCGCCGCGGAGTAGCCAGATGCCTTCGCTGTTGCTGTGCAGTACGCCGCCCGGCGGCAGGGCTTCGTCGAAGGTGATGGTGCGCCCTTGCGCATCGAAGATCAGTGTGCGGGCGGATTCCAGTTCGAGCCGGTATTCTGTGGGCAGGTGCCAGCCATAGCCCAGTACGCCGCAAGCGCCGCCGTGTTCGGCGTTGACGTAGCTGCTGTAGGTGCGCTGCCAGACTAGCGGTAAGGCGGCCGACGGCAGGGCAAAGTCGGTTTCGCCTGCAAGAACTTTTGCGCCCAGCGATGGGTTGACGGGGGAGCCTACCGCCATGCCACCAGGGCATACGGAGCAGGCTACGCCTCCCGAGCTGCCGATCAGTACGGTGAGCGAGCCTTGCGCAATGACGCCCGGTGCTACCGCATCACCCATCCTCGCCGCTGGCTTACCGCTCATTTCGTCTTTATCCTTTTGGTTATATGCATTCGGGCTGTATAATCGTGGTTTATCCGGTCAGGTTTCGGTGTTAGCGTCAATATTTTATGCCAAACTTGGCAAGACTCGTGCTAGCGCTGTGCTGTTTCGGCGATTGTGATGCAATTTGCATTAGATGGTTGCCGGAGTAAATCGCAGGTTTACGCCACAGCAAGGCCGGGGAGAGGCCGAAGTGGCCACACGCTATTCCCCGGAACGCTCAGGCAAGGGCCATTGGGGCTCTGCCGTCGCAGTGATGTCTTCGAACAGTCCCCCTTTGGCGCTCGAAACTCACTGTGAGCCTTGCACGCAGCGCTTCCAGATCCTGCTGCCCATGTAGCCCGTGGCGCTGCCGCCATTGGGAGCGCCGCAGGATGCCGTCGATGCGCCACGAGCCCCTTGCCGGGCTGGATCAGCCCATAGCGAAGGTAAGTGCGGTAATCGGCAGTCCAATCGTCCTCAAATCGAAATGGGCCTGCACGCGGTAGGCCAGCGCCTGACTGTCCTTGCCCCGGAGACCTCGGCAAACACCAGTACATTGCCAACCAAAGCCGCATCGACTACTTCGTCCCGCACAAGCGCTCCCGGGACCTCCGCATGACATGTCGTCACATGGTCGCCGAAAAGAAAATCACGTTGCAGCATTGGTCCTCCTGAATCCAGGATACGAATACCAAGGCGCAATCAATCCCTGCGCGAAACCCCAAGCGTTCGATCATTGATCCCAAATGCACTGACAGGCAAGACAATCCATCGCCAGCAAAGTCGACGCAGGCAGACACTTTCACGAAGAAAAAGAGACCTGTTTCGCAGCGGTCAGAATCCATCTTGATTTTGATTTTCAGGCCAAGCCGAGGCCCGCATCCAATGCCTCAGCTTGTGCAACAAAATCGGTAGGGCGCCGCTTGCGGAAAGCCTCCAGGTTGGCGAGTTTCCAGCGCAAGGCGGGTAGTTCGGCGGCATGTTGGCATTGCATCAGCGACCAATCAGGCTTGGCTCGCACCAGTCCGCTCAGGAACTGCTTGTGGGCGACGGTCAACCGCCGCGGCAGCTGCTTGCGCAGCCGGGCGCGAGCTTCCAGCAGCGTATCCAGAGCACAGTCAACCTCGGTCATGCCGACAAAAGTTCGCTCGTACTCCGTTGCTATGTCCTTGTCGTTACCGAACAGCACTTCATGCGGCGGCCGGTTGTGGCCCGCCAGGTAGAGCACAAAGCATTCGACCATGCCGTCGCTGAGGCCGCCCGATTCATAGAGCTGCCACACGTCAAACAGATCGCGCGGGTGTTGCCGGTTCAGGGCTGCCACCAGCTTGCCAGCATACAGCTCATCGCGCGCCAGGATCGGCGCTTCGAACTCGATGCCGAACAGATCGCCGCTCCTGGCATTCAGCGGTTTGCGTTCGACCGGAAGCACCGTGCCGCGGAAGACGGCGTTCACTTCGATCTTGACCTGACTGGTGTCGTTCTCGACGATCAGTTTGGTATCGCCGAGATCCTTGCTGCGCACCAGACGTGTCTGGATACTCAGCGGCGCAACACGCTGCGAAATGGCGGCCAGCTCACCGTTGATTGCGGCCAGCGCCTCCTCGCGCTGTACCTGCCACGGTCGATACACCACGTCGATGTCGACCGACAGACGAAGCATGTCCTGCACGAACAGGTTGATCGCCGTGCAGCCCTTCATCGCGAAGATGTCATTGGCGAAGACCTCGGGCGCGACGGCAACAACAAGCGAACGGTGTCGACGTAGCTCTTATCCACGCGGGTTCAGGCTCAACAGGGTGCCGTCGGCGAGCCGGCTCATCCAGCGCCTGTCGCTGCCGGTACGCAGTGGGTAGCGCGCCAGCAGATCGTCCACGTTCACCAACTCGGTCTCGCGCGCCCAAGTGAGAAATAGCCGCACGGCCTTGATGCTCGTACAACAGGCCAGCAGTTGGCCCAGCAGTTCCTTGCGTGGCGAGCGCACGCCGTCAAAGAGGTTGCGAGTCTCTTCCAGGCTTTGTTTGGTGCCGGCTTCGTAGAGCAGCTCCAGCACGGCGCGTTCGGAAGCCGATACGCGCAGGCCATCGGGCAGGCCGGGAGGCGTAGCCACGGTTTTGCTGACGAGCGTGTCAGCCGGCCAGTCGAACAGGTTGGCGTAGACATAGCGTGCGGGAAAGCGCGAAGTGAACCAGGCTGGCAGCGCGAAGCGAGTGTTGCCCCACAGCACCAGCGTGTCACGGCTATTCAGGTTGTGCCGCACGCCCTGCATCGCCAGCGCGCTCTTGCCGCCAACGTGCAAGCCGGACACGCGCTGCTGCAGGAATTTCAGCGCGCCGTACACTCCGAAATCGTCGTTCGGGAAGGCATAGACGCCGTGGGCCAGGCGCACTAGCCAGCCGCCTTCGGCGTAGCGCGCGGCGAGCTGGGCCGACACCCCAAGCGGCGCCAGGGTGCTCAGGTCGAACGGCGCCCCACGGGGCAGGCCCGTCTGCAGGCGCTTGATTACTTTGTACCTGGAATTTGCATCCATGGTCGAAAAATACCACAAAATCCAATCATCCGCCCTTTACGCCCTTCATATACAGGGCCACATCGCGGAAACACGCTTTGCAGGCGAACGCTCACCGGCAGGATTTCATTACCCGCCGGTCACCCCCGGCATTCCTGCATTGCCATGCGGGGCGCAGGCGCTCGTCATTGACCGTGACCTGCCGATGATCGCCGAACGCTACAACAAGCCCCAATTGGGATCGCGTCCGTTTCATACGTAGTGGACAGCAATGCGTGCGATGGAACAATTCACAGGGAAAAACAAAATAAACGGCCCATAATGTTTTCCTAAACGTTTGCAGATACAATGCTTATGTCAGCGTTTAGAAATTCCCCCATATGCGCCAGTTTCCTGCCTCCGTGTTCACGCTCTCCGATGCCCGAGCGCATGGAGTGCGTAAGGATGAAATCTACAAGTGCCTTGCAGCGGGTGAGATCGAGCGAGGCGGCGTCGGCG
>JAIRWW010000330.1 GCA_031268685.1 Azoarcus sp. | reverse complement strand
ACCGACTTCGGCACGCCGGTAACGCACTTGCAGGCCGAGCAGCAAGGCGGCAATGCCCGCCTGACCGTGACGCCGAGCGGATTGTGGGAACACAACGCCTATCAGAGCAACGATCAGTTCATCCTTGAAGTCAAGCGCATCGTCGAAGACCCCAACAAACTCGTGCAACGGGGGGGCGGGCGCGTCAGGTACGCGGGCGACAAACTTTCGCTCAACTTCCAGAACGTCGATGTGCGCTCGGTACTGCAAGTCATTGCTGACTTCACCGATTTCAACATCGTGACATCCGACTCGGTGCAGGGCAATCTTACCTTGCGGTTGAAAGACGTTCCCTGGGATCAGGCGCTTGACATCATCCTCCAGGCCAAAGGCTTGGACATGCGCAAAAATGGCAACGTAATCTGGATTGCCCCTGGCGAGGAACTCGCCGCGCGCGAAAAACTAATCAACGAAGCGCGAGCGCAAGTCGAAGAACTGGAACCGCTGCAAACCGAGAGCTTCCAGGTCAACTACCATCGCGCCACCGAAATCACCAATTTTCTGCAAGCCAAGGGCCAGACCGTACTATCCAAGCGCGGCAGCGTCGTGGTCGATGATCGCAGCAACAAGGTCTTCGTAACCGATGTCGGTTCCCGCCTCGTCGACGTGCGCCGGGTGATTACCGAAATCGACATTGCACCGCGCCAAGTGTTGATAGAAGCGCGCATCGTCGAAGCCAGCAAAGACTTTGCCCGCGATCTTGGGGTGAAGCTGGGCTACGGCGACATGAAACTGAAAAATCTGGGCAATGGCGCGCAAATCGGGTTCGGCCACGCCAATTTTGCGAAAACCGTGGAAACCAAAGACTCCGCCGGTAATGTCATTAGTACCACTGTCACCGAAGCCAAGCCCGGAGATGCGTATGACAGCATCTCGCCTTTCTTCCAGGGGACTGGAACCGGGGGTAATGGCGCGCCTGCCTGGAGCGGAGCCGGGGTGACGAATCCGTTTGGATCATTGGGCCTGACGCTCGTCAACCGCAACCTGACCCGTTTCCTGAACATCGAATTGCAGGCACAGGAAGTCGATGGCAGGGCGCGCACCATTTCCAGCCCGCGCGTGCTGACCGCCAACAATGTCGAGGCGTCGATAGAACAGGGTAACGAAATCCCTTACCAGGAAGCTTCCAGCTCTGGCGCAACAGCCACCTCGTTCAAGAAAGCGGTGCTATCGCTGAAGGTCAAGCCGCAGATCACACCGGATGGCCGCTTGCAACTTGCCATCCAAGTGAATAAAGACAGGCCGCTGTACAGCATCACGGGAGGCAGCGAACCGCCGCTTGAAACCAAAAACGTCAAAAGCGATGTGCTGATCGAAAACGGCGGTACGGTAGTGATAGGCGGCATCTATTCCGACGACGAAAAAACCAGCGTGACCAAAGTGCCTCTGCTGGGCGACATCCCGTTCCTCGGCCATCTTTTCCGGACGACCAACAAGACCAAGACCGAAACGGAGCTGCTGATCTTCGTGACGCCGCGCATCGTCGATGAATCCCTGACCCTGCGCTGAAGTTCCGCGTTTGCCTGCTATGATACAAGGCGGCGTCTCCTGCGAGAGACGCCGCCTTTTTCATCGAGTTGCGGCAACGATATCCGTGGGCTGTTTGATTTTGATAGGCATGATGGGCGCTGGTAAAACGACGGTGGGGCGCGAACTGGCGCGCCGCCGCGAAATGCGTTTCGCCGATTGCGACCATGAACTCATAGCGCGTACCGGCGTTTCGGTTCCGGTCATCTTCGACATCGAAGGCGAGGCCGGTTTCCGCAGGCGCGAGGCGCGCATGCTGGACGAACTGACCGCCGAACCCGACATCGTCATCGCCACTGGCGGCGGCGTAGTGCTCGACCCCGCCAATCGCGCCCTTCTGGCGCGGCGAGGCACCGTCATCTACCTCGACGTGCCGCCGCACATCTTGTGGGAACGCACCCGCTACGACCGCAACCGCCCGCTGCTCCGGGTAGCCGATCCGCGCGCGCGCATCGACGAATTGCATCGCCAGCGCGACCCCTTGTACCGCGAAATCGCCGACATCATCATCGACGGCGAACGCGGCGGCTCCATGGCGATGGCGAATCAGGTCGAAAAAGCGCTGGCCGGTTTCGAGAAAAAAATCCTGTGCGCACCCTGAACGTCGATCTGGGCGCGCGCAGCTACCCGATTCACATCGGGCGCGGTCTGCTCGACCGTTCCGACCTGATCCTGCCGAAGCTGCGCGCGCCCAGGGTTGCGGTAGTGACCAATGAAATCGTGGGGCCGCTTTACCTCGAACGCCTGTGCGCGAGCCTGCGCCGGGAAAACATTGACATCATCAGCGCCGTCCTGCCCGACGGCGAGGCGCACAAAGACTGGCAGACGCTCAATCTCATATTCGACGCATTGCTGCGCGGGAGCTGCGAGCGCGCTACGACGCTCATAGCCCTGGGCGGCGGCGTAGTGGGCGACATGGGGGGCTTCGCGGCGGCGAGTTATCAGCGCGGGATCCACTTCATCCAAGTGCCGACCACACTGCTCGCGCAAGTGGATTCCTCGGTGGGTGGCAAAACGGCAATCAACCACCCGCTCGGCAAAAACATGATCGGCGCTTTCCACCAGCCCCGCCTGGTGCTGGCCGATACCGAAACGCTTTCGACCCTGCCCGCCAGAGAGTTTTCCGCTGGCCTGGCCGAAGTCATCAAATACGGGCTGATCCGCGACGCTGGTTTCTTCGCTTGGCTGGAACGGAACCTCGACGCCCTGCGCGCACTGGAACCAGAGGCGCTGGCTTGGGCAATAGAATGCTCCTGTCGGCACAAAGCCGAAATCGTGGCCATCGACGAAACCGAACAGGGGGAACGCGCCTTGCTCAATCTCGGCCACACCTTTGGGCACGCAATCGAAACCGGGCAAGGTTACGGACAGTGGCTGCACGGCGAAGCCGTAGCCGCGGGCACGATGATGGCGGCAGAATTATCGCGCCGCCTCGGCTGGCTGAATGGCGACGATATCATGCGTATCGAGCGGCTGTTCGTGCGCGCCGGTTTGCCGGTCGCCGGCCCGGCGATGGGCGTGCCGCGCTATCTGGAACTGATGGCGCACGACAAAAAAGTAGAAGCGGGCAAATTGCGGTTCGTATTGTTGCGCGGCATTGGCCGCGGCGTGATGGCGGCTGACATAGCCATGGATGAAGTTTCCGCCGCAATCGAAGCGCGTTGCGGCTGAGGCTAAAAATGGAGCCGCTCGCCTCCCATGCCGTTACCGAAGCCGTTTCGCGGGGCCGCCGCCATGCCGAACCCGCGCCGCAGGGGCGGGGCGAATTCCAGCGCGACCGCGACCGCATCATCCACTCCACCGCCTTTCGCCGCCTCGAATACAAGACCCAGGTCTTTATCAACCATGAAGGCGACTTGTTCCGCACCCGCCTGACCCACAGCCTGGAAGTGGCGCAGCTATCTCGCAGCATGGCGCGTATGTTGCGGCTCAACGAAGACCTTGCCGAAGCGGTGGCGCTTGCGCACGACCTCGGGCACACGCCTTTCGGCCATGCCGGGCAAGAAGTGCTGGACGGCTGCATGAAGGACTACGGCGGCTTCGAGCACAACCTGCAATCGCTGCGCATCGTCGATACCCTTGAAGAACGCTATGCCGCCTTCGACGGCCTCAACCTGATGCACGAGACGCGGGAAGGCATTCTCAAGCACTGCTCGCCAGCCAATGCCCGCCTGCTCGGCGAACTTGGGAGGCGCTTCACCGAAAACGTGCGGCCTTCGCTGGAAGCCCAGATCGTCAACCTCGCCGACGAAATCGCCTACAACAACCACGACGTGGACGATGGCCTACGCTCGGAACTCATTACGCTGGAACAACTCGACGCCGTCACAATCTTTGCGCAATGCCGCCGCGAAGCCGAAACGCAATGGCCGGGGCTTGAAGGCCGCCGCCTTATACACGAAACCGTCCGGCGCATGATAAACGCCATGGTGCTGGACCTCGTCGCCAACACGCGCGCGAATACTGCCTCGACGGGCATCGAAACACTCGACGACGTACACCGCGCCCCGGCGCTGGCTGCATATTCCGCAGACATGTCTCCGAAGCTGCACGAACTGAAAATCTTCCTGCGCGACAACCTCTATCGCCACGAACAGGTGCTACATACCATCGGCAAGGCGCGGTGCATCGTTGCCGATCTGTTCGAAGTCTACATGACAGATACCGGCCAGTTGCCGCCGCGGCACCAAGTGCGCGCCGCCGCCGGCAAACCACGGGCGATAGCCGACTATATCGCCGGGATGACTGACCGCTACGCGGAAAAAGAACACCGGCGGCTCTGTGGCGGCGGCGAATTTTACTAATGTGACGCACTTTGACGAGTTTCCCGCGCGCCTTTTCGCCATGCAGTTTCGCTGGCGGACGGCTTGGCGCTGGCCTTTGGGCCAATAAAAACCTGTCCCGCTGTGGCGCTTTTATGTGCCGCCCAATCGTCCGAATACCGTTTTCTGCTTTCCTTTTGTGGAGTATTCCATGCTCGAACAAACGTTTGACGCTTTTGCCGCCGAGGGCTACAACCGCATTCCGGTCACGCTCGAAACCTTTGCCGATCTCGACACCCCCCTGTCCATTTATCTGAAACTCGCCGACGAGCCTTACACCTATCTGCTCGAATCTGTACAGGGCGGCGAACGTTTCGGGCGATATTCCTTCATCGGCCTCGCCTCGCCGACACGCATCGAAGTCCATGGCCGCACGGCCCTGCTGCTGACGGGCAACCGCTTGATAGAGCGCCGGGATGAGGCCGATCCACTCGCCTTCGTCGCCGAATTCATCGCTCGGATCAAGGTGCCGCCGCGTGCGGGGCTGCCGAAATTCGCAGGCGGCCTCGTCGGTTGCTTCGGCTACGATACCGTGCGTCATATCGAGCCGCGCCTCGGCGAGCCTGCAAAACCCGATACCATTGGCACTCCCGACATCCTGCTGCTGCTTTCCGAAGAACTCGCCATTGTCGACAACCTCTCCGGCAAGCTCATGCTGGTCGTCTATGCCGATCCCAACGTGCCGGGCGCTTTCCGGCGCGCGCAACGGCGCTTGGCGGAACTCCTTGCAAAGCTGCGCGATCCGGTGCGGGTTCCCGTTGAAACGCGCACAAGCAGTGCTCCGGCGGTATCGAGCTTCGGCGAGCAGGCATTCAAGGATGCCGTGCGGCGTGTCAAACAATATATTGTAGATGGCGACGTCATGCAAACTGTTCTCTCCCAGCGCATGAGCAAACCCTTTGCCGCACATCCGCTGGCACTTTACCGTGCCATACGCTCGCTCAATCCCTCGCCATATTTGTTCTATTTCCATTTCGACGATTTTCATGTTGTCGGCGCTTCGCCAGAAATCCTTGTTCAACTTCAGGATGGCGATGTAACTGTGCGCCCCATTGCCGGTACCCGCAGGCGCGGCGCGACCGCCGCCGAGGACAAGGCGCTGGAAGAAGAACTCCTGTCCGACGAAAAAGAACGCGCCGAGCATTTGCAATTGCTTGATTTGGGCCGCAACGATGCCGGGCGCGTGGCAGCCACAGGCACGGTCAAAGTCACTGAACGTTTCGTCGTCGAACGTTATTCGCATGTGATGCACCTCGTCTCCAATGTCGAAGGGCGGCTGGCTGCCGGGCTGGATGCTTTTGATGTGCTGCGCGCGGCTTTTCCCGCGGGCACCGTATCGGGAGCGCCCAAGGTGCGGGCGATGGAAATCATCGATGAACTGGAGCCGGTCAGGCGTGGTCTTTATGCGGGTGCTGTGGGCTATATCGGCTTTCACGGCGATATGGATCTGGCCATTGCTTTGCGCACGGCCATACTCAAGGATGGCCAGCTTCATGTCCAGGCCGGCGCCGGACTCGTTGCCGATTCCGATCC
>JAIRWW010000309.1 GCA_031268685.1 Azoarcus sp. | reverse complement strand
GAAGCCATCGGTCATCCCCTGTCACCCTACGCCGTGACCAAGCGGGTCAACGAGCTGTATGCCGACGTATTCGCCCGCTGCTACGGGCTTTCGTCGATCGGGCTGCGCTATTTCAACGTATTCGGCCCGCGCCAGGACCCGGAAGGCGCCTATGCCGCGGTGATTCCGCGCTGGACGCGGGCGATGCTGCTGGGCGAAAACGTGTCGATCTACGGCGACGGGGAAACGAGCCGCGACTTCTGCTTCGTGGCGAACGCCGTGCAGGCCAACCTCCTGGCGGCAACGGCTGAGAACACCGAAGCGATCAACCAGATCTACAACGTCGCCCTCAACGAGCGCACATCCCTGAACGCGCTGTTCGAGATGCTGCGCGACGCCTTGCTGCTTCAGCGTCCCGGCCATCGCGTGGCCGAACCCGTCCATCGAGATTTTCGCGCGGGCGACGTCCGCCACTCGCAGGCCGACATCTCCAAGGCGGCGCGGCTACTCGGTTATGCGCCGGCGCACCGGCTGACCGACGGAATTCGCCTCGCCATGCCCTGGTATTTGTCGCGGTTTTCGCGCGAAATCGAACCTTGATCCCGGCAAGCCTGTTAGTGTCCACAAGAAAGCAAGTACAGAATACCGACATGGGTGCATATTTTCGGGGATTCGATGTTCACTTTTCTACGTAAACTATTCGGCGGCAAGAAAAAAGACCGGGAGTCGCCGCGACCGCCGGAAATTGCCGATGACGTCAACGGTCGAGCCGAAAACGCCCCGCCCCAAGCGCGTGCCGACGAGGCGAACCCGTCCGCTTTCATTTGTCGTGAAGCCTTGTTGGGGCGCGACCAGAAAATCATAGGCTATGAATTCAGCCACCCGCAGCATCTGCGATCGCGCTTTATGGACAAGCGGGCGCGGGTGCATCGCTATTATGACGATGTTTTGCTGCGCCACCTGTCGGAATTGAATCTGGATGCCTTTTTGGGAGCGCGTCTTGCGTTTATCGGCATTTCTCCTGCCTCGCTCCTTCATCCCGCCCTTTTGCGCCTGCCTCGGAAAAATCTCACGTTATCGCTGAATTTCGTCGAAATACTCGAAAATCACGAGGCTCACGCGATCTCCGAAATAATCGGCGCCTTGCGGACATTGCGTGAAAGCGGCCTGCGCATCGGCTTGAAATGGCGGCAGCAAGAGGAAGATTTGTCCGCCTTTTTGCCCTATGCCGATTTCATCCAGATCGCCTGGCAAAGTGACGCGGATCGTGTTTCAGGAAAGCTGGCACAGCAAGTCGCGGATATTCGCCAAGCATTTCACGCCGGGGAGGCTTCGTCCGCCGCTCATCCGTTGCGCCTAATCGTCAGCGACCTGAAAACGCCGGAAGAATTCAGGTTTTGTTATCGCTTGGGGTTCGATTTTTTCCGCGGGCCATTCATCGATCGCCGCGAATCGGACAAGGTGCACAAGGGCGCGATCGACCGCCTGCGTGTCATGCAGCTTTTGAACAGCGTGCGCCAGGACGCGGAAACGAAACTGTTGACCCGGGAATTGAGACAAGACCCGGTACTTTCCTATCGCCTGTTGCGTTACGCCAATTCTCCCGCCCTGGGTCTTACGTACCGGATCGGCAATCTGGATCAAGCCCTGACCGTCTTGGGACGGAGCAACCTGTATCGCTGGCTGTCTTTTCTGCTATTCAATGTCGCCGATCCGGGTTATTACGAATGGGCCTTGACCGAACAGGCGCTCGCGCGCGCGGCATTGATGGAACGCTTGGGTAAAAAAGCCGAATTGACGGGCGTGGCGCAAGATGCCCTGTTCCTCACGGGGCTTTTTTCCTTGCTCGACCGGCTGATGGGTGCTCCCCTCTCCGAACTGACCGAAAAAATCCAGATTCCCGAAGAAGTTCGTGTCGCATTGGTGCGCCGGGAAGGCATCCTGGCCCGATTTCTCGCCTTGGCCAAAGCCTGCGAGCGCATGAATCCCGAACAAATCGCCCAACATGCCGAAGCATTGGGACTTTCCGCCCAAACCGTCAACCTCGCGGTTTTCGACGCGCTCGCCTGGGCGAACGAAATGACGGAAATCAGCGCGGATTGACGGCTATCCAACAAACAAAAAAAACGGGGCCAGCACAGGCCCCGCTGGACAAGCCGATCAGTAGACAGGGGCCCCTTTGATGAGGGAGGGGATCCACAGCGAGAACCACGGCACGTAGGTGACGACGGCCATGACCGCGAACAGGGCGCCATAGAACGGCAAAATGCTCTTCATCACCTGTTCGACCGAGACTTCACCGATGGCGCAGCCGATGAACTGCGTCGTGCCGACCGGCGGCGTGTTCAGACCCAGCGCGCAGTTGAGCAGCATGACGACGCCGAACTGCACCGGCCCCATGCCCATCTGGATCGCCAGCGGCAGGAACAGCGGCGTGCAGATCAGGATGGTCGAGGCCATGTCCATGAAGGTGCCGAGCAGGAACAGAATCAGGTTGATCAGGAAGAACATGACGTAGGGGTTGGTCGTCGCCGAGAGCATGGCGGCGGCCGTCTTGTCGGGGATTTCCAGGATGGCCATGATGTACTGGAACATCGTCGAGACGCCGATCAGCAGCAGCACGACGCCTGTGGTCTTGGCCGCCTTGGCGGCCGCCTTCATCAGTTTCGACCAGTTCATCGTGCGATAGCACACGAAGGTGAGGAACAGGGAATAAGTCACGGCGATGCCCGCCGCTTCGGTCGCGGTGGTAACGCCCATGATGATGCAACTGAGAATGATGATGACCACGAACATGCCGGGAATCGCCGCGATGAGCGAGGTGAACACGGCACGCCAGCCGGCGAACGGGTCGAGTCGGGTAGAACCGTCGGCGCGGCGCGGATAGCCTTCGCGCTTGGCGACCCAGTAGGCGGCGACCAGCATGCAGATCATCAGGACGACGACC
>JAIRWW010000287.1 GCA_031268685.1 Azoarcus sp. | reverse complement strand
GAACAGGCGGCGCTGATTGTGGCGCAGGAGCAGTCTGTGAAGCTTTTGCAGCGCCAGCCGGTCTTGTCCATCAAGGACGCCAGCGCCCATTGGGCGGAAGGCGATGTAGCACTGAATTTTCGTATCAGCTACGTCGGTACGGGCGATATAGCCACTGTGGCTGAGATCGACGCGACCAAAATCGCCGCCGACTGGCAATTGAGCTTGCCGCGCACGCTGGCCGGTCGCTTAGCAGGCGAGCAGATGTACGAAGATGAACTGGAGGCCAATGCCTTCGATGATGGCGAAAGCGAAGGCGAAGGCGAGGACGAGCCTGTCCGGAAACCGACGAAAGAGCAGATCGACCAGCATATCGCCGGGATGATCGATGGCGGCATTCTTGTCGAAAAGGACGGCATGTTGAGCCTGGACGCGGTTCTTCGGGAAGGCGAACTGAAGCTCAACGGCAAGGCCGCGCCGCTCGAATCCCTTTTGGGCCTGTCGCCGTTCTGACCCTGCCCGCGTTTTCTTCAGCAATTCCGTTCAATTTCGTTTGCCCCTGGCCTGTCCAAGGTCATTGCCCGTGAGATTACGGGCAATGACCGGCTCAGCCCAAACGGACGGGGGCCGATTGTTCAGGGCTTTCTTTATTTTTTGGGATACCCGGCAAGATCGAGTTGCCGGTGCCAGCCGATCGGCTCGAATCCCATGAACGGCATCGTGCCCACCGTCAGGACGGGAATTTCAGCCGCGTCGCCGAAGCGCTTATAAAAAGCGCTGAGATCAGCTTCCGTGCCGATCTGGTGCTCGACGAAAGGCACTTCGCGTTTTTCCAGAAGATCGCGCGCGTCATCGCATAATTGCCTGCAATTGACTGAGGTGAAAAGCGTTACCGGGAAATCCTGGATAGCCTTGCGGGTCGCGTAGGATGGGGCTGACGCGGGAGTCTTGCTGGCAAACTCAATGGGTTCTGCCCTATCTCCCGGCGGTGGCTTGTCCGAGTAATGGATGTGGCCCTTGTTGTCTTTCCAGCGGTAAATGGCCGAAGGTTCGGCCATGGCGGCGGTCGACGCAAAGACAATCAGTACGGCGACCGGGATGTTTATTGTTATGTTCATCATGTGCCCACCATTCCGTTGTGACGTAGAAGCGCGTCAACCGACGGTTCACGACCCCGGAAAGCCACAAAGGATTCCAGCGCAGGCCTGCTGCCCCCGACTGCGAGAATCTCGCGCCAGAAACGTTCGCCGGTGACACGGTCAAGCAGGCTGCCATGCTTGCCGTCCGCCTGTCCATCGGCTGCTTCCTCGAATGCCGCGAAAGCATCGGCCGAAAGCACTTCGGCCCATTTGTAACTGTAGTAACCGGCGGCATAGCCGCCCGCGAAAATGTGCGAGAAGCTGTGCGGGAAACGATGCCAGTCTGGCGGGAAAAGCACGGCGACTTCGCGTCGCACTTCGTCGAGAAGCGCCAACACATCGCCGATGGGAACGCTTTCGGCAACTTCGCCATGTATCGCTCCATCGTGCAGCAACAGGTCGAAAAGCGAGAATTCAATCTGCCGCGCCATTTGCATGCCGCTCTGGAAATTGCGCGCCGCGATCATCTTGTCGTAGAGCGCGCGCGGCAGAGACTCGCCGGTATCGACATGAGCTGTCATTGCCGCGAGCACATCCCATTCCCAGCAAAAGTTTTCCATGAATTGGCTCGGCAGTTCGACCGCATCCCACTCCACGCCGTTGATGCCGGAGACGGCAAGTTCGTCGACACGGGTGAGTAGATGATGCAGTCCATGCCCGGTTTCGTGAAAGAGCGTGAGTACGTCGTCATGGGTAAACGTGGCGGGCTTGCCGTCGATGGGGGCGGGGAAATTGCATACGAGATAAGCCATCGGCGTCGTGACGCTTCCATTTGCGCCGCGCCGGCGGCTGCGGGCTGAATCCATCCATGCCCCGCCGCGTTTGCTGTCGCGGGCGTGCAGATCGAGATAGAACTGCCCTATCAGTTCACCGTTTTTCTCGATACGGAAAAACCGTATGTCTTCATCCCAGCGCGGCGCTTCATCGGCGGTGATGTCGACGCCATAAAGCTTGCGGATGACGGTGAAAAGGCCGTCGAGTACGCACGGCTCTGGAAAGTATTGCTTCACTTCCTGGTCGGAATAAGCGTAGCGCTGCTCGCGCAGTTTCTCTGAAGCGTAAGCGACATCCCAGGGTTCCAACGGTTCCAGTCCGAGTTCTTCGCGGGCGAAATCGCGCAGTTCGGCCAGGTCGCGCCTGGCGAAAGGCCCGGCCTTCGCCGCCAATTCGCGCAAAAAGGCGAGTGCCTGCGCTGGCGAATCCGCCATCTTGGGCACGAGTGAGACTTCAGCGTAATTGCGGTAGCCGAGTAGCGCCGCTGCCTCCGCGCGCAGGGCGAGGATGCGGCCAATCAGGGGGCCGTTGTCCCATGCCGCCGCGCCGTTGCCGTCGGTGCACAACTCCGAGGCGCGGGTGGCGTGGGCGCGATACATGCGCGCGCGCAGGGCGCGGTCGTCGGCGTATTGCATCACAGGCAGCCAGGAAGGCATGTGCAGGGTGAACTTCCAGCCCGGACGGCCATCCTTTTCCGCTGCCGCGCGCGCGGCGGCCCGTGCGTCGGCGGGGATGCCGGCCAGTCCTGCTTCGTCGTCGACCCACTCGGCATGGGCATTTGTCGCATCGAGCAGATTTTCGGAAAACTTGGCTGCCAGTTGAGAGAGTTCTTCCTGGATGGCCTTGAAACGCGGTTTGAGCGCCTCCGGCAGTTCGGCCCCCGAGAGGCGGAAGTCACGGATTTCGTGGTCAATAATGCGGCGGCGTACCGGATTCGAAGCTGCGTATTCGGGGCTGGCGGCGAATGCCTTGTATTTGCTGAAAAGCGCGAGGTTTTGCCCCAGGCCAGCGTAGAAACTCGAAACTTCCGGCAGCATGGCGTTGTACGCCTCGCGCCAAGGGGGAATATCCAGGACGGCATGCAGGTGGCCGACGATTCCCCAGGCATGGCCAAGGCGTTCGCCTGTGGCAGTCATCGGCTCGATGAATCCATCCCAGGTCGGCGGGGCGGGATCGGCGGTCAAACGCTCTATCAGGCCGCCGTATTCGGCGAGCAGCGAGCGGATTGCGGGCGCGACGTGCTCGGGGCGGATATCGGAGAAGCGGGGCAGCCCGGAAAAATCGAGCAGGGGGTTGGTATTGGCATTGGCGGTCATGGTCGGAATCCGGAATGAGGATGGTGGAAAACAAACATGCGCCGACAATGAGATGCGTGGACGGACCGCAACTCATTGTCGGCGCATTGCGCGCGGATTTTTCAGGGCAGCGTTTGCCCGGTGAGACGAAAATAGGCTTCGCGATATTTGTCGGCGGTGCGTGTGATGACTTCCGTCGGCAGTCTTGGCCCGGGCGCTTTTTTATCCCAGTCGAGGGTTTCGAGGTAATCGCGCACGTATTGTTTGTCGAACGAAGGAGGGCTTGTGCCTTCGCGGTAATCGTCGGCGGGCCAGAAGCGGGAAGAGTCCGGCGTGAGCACTTCGTCGATCAGGTGAAGGACGCCAGCGGCGTCGATGCCGAACTCGAACTTTGTATCGGCGATGATGATGCCGTGCCCGGCGGCGTAAGCGGCTGCCTCGCGGTAAAGCGCGATGGCGGCTTCGCGCGCCTGTTCAGCCAGTGTCGCGCCATTGGGGCCGATGGCCGCTTCGCAATGGGCGCGCGCCTGCTCGAAGGACAGATTTTCGTCATGCTCCCCGGCTTCGGCCTTGCTTGCCGGGGTAAAGATAGGCTGCGGCAGCCTTGCCGCCTGTTTCAGCCCCGGCGGCAGGGCGATGCCGCAGACCGAGCCGCTCGCCTGGTAATCCTTCCAACCGGAACCGATGAGGTATCCGCGCACTACGGCTTCGATTGGCAAGGGCTTGAGCCGCTTGACTACGAGGGCGCGGCCGCGAACCTGCTCTTGCTCGCCGGGCGCGACGACGTTCTCGGGCGCGATATCCGTTAGCTGGTTTGCGATGACATGCCCGAGGCGGGCGAACCAGAAATTGGCCGTCGCGGTAAGCACCCGTCCCTTGTCCGGGATCGGATCGGGGAGGATGACGTCGAATGCCGACAAGCGGTCGCTGGTGACGATCAGCAGCTTGTCGTCATCGACCGCATAAATATCGCGGACTTTGCCGCGGCCAAGGAGCGGCAGGCTTTCGATGGAGGATTCAAACAGCGGTGTGCTCACGGCGTTTTCCGGGGTGCATGACAGGCCGTGCATTATATAGGTGAAGCCCGGACTCGTTCCGCGCGCCTGCTTGTGCTGCCCGGCCCGCCGGAGCGGATAAACGGGGCCGCCGGGCGGTGGGCTGAAATACGACAACAGAGTGGACTCTTGATCGCATATTGATAGAATGCCAAGTGTTTTTCGAAGCGCGCGGTATTTAACGAAATGCCGCGTTTTCAACTTGATCACACTGGAAGAAACAATCATGAACCGTCATATTGCCGTTTGTAGCAGCTTGTTTGCCGCATTATTGCTCTCTGCCTGCCTATCTACCGAAGGGGATGGCGCTGCGGCGCTTTCGGGCGCCGCGGGAGCCACCCAGTTCGGGGACGGTTCCAACGAAGCGCGCCTGTCCGCCGCGACCGATGCTGTCAGGGCGGTGACGGTCAGCGACGAAGAATTGCAGGCGGTGACCTTGCAGGTGGTCGCCGAAATGGACAACACGAACCAAGTTGCGCCGGATGCCAATAAATACGCCAAGCGCCTGAACAAGCTCACAAGAAATCTGGGCAATGAAGATGGCCTGGAACTTAACTTCAAGGTATACATTACCGATGAAATCAATGCCTTCGCCACGGCTGACGGGAGCATCCGCGTCTATTCGGGCCTGATGGATTTGCTCAACGACAACGAACTGCGCAGCGTGATCGGCCATGAAATCGGTCACGTCAAGCTTGGTCACAGCCTGGCGAAAACGCGTACCGCGTATCTCGCCTCCGCTGCTGCCAAGGTGGCGGTTTCAGAAGGCGGGCTGGGTGCCGAAGCGCTCGCCGAACTGGGCGAGAAGCTCATCAACGCGCAGTTCTCGCAGGCCCAGGAGTCCGCATCGGATGCTTATGGCGTGGAATTCATGAGGCGCCACAAGTACAAACTGCCGGCAGCCGAGAGCGCCATGCGCAAATTGGCGAAACTCGAAGGCTCTTCAAGCGGCTCCAAGCTGTTCAGCAGCCATCCTGGCGCACAAGAGCGCGCCGACGAAATTCATGCGCTGATTACAGCCAAGAAGAAATAAGCGAACAAGCGCACAGCTGTTCGCGCCTCAAACAAGCGCCGCGCGGGGCTGCCTGTCCCGCGCGGCGGTTTTTTGTTTCTGGAAAGCTTGCTGCCGGGC
>JAIRWW010000169.1 GCA_031268685.1 Azoarcus sp. | reverse complement strand
GGCCATGCTTCGCGCCGATGTCCCGGAAATGTTCGCCATAGCCGGAATCGCCGCTGATGAATACGCGGAATTGCCGCCCTTTGAGCGACCATGATGTCCACAAAGACTTATTGCGGCCTTCGAACGTCCGTCCGGAAAAATGAATCGTGCGCTCCGAGGCGAAAGTCAGGCCGTCCACGGAATAAGCCTCGCCCCAACCCGTCTCATGGATACGCTCGGAAGCAATACCCCACTTCCGCAAATGCGCGCCGACACCATAAGGGACGACGAACTGGACATTCCAGTCCCGCAGGGCGCGCATCGTGGCGTATTCGAGGTGATCGTAATGATCATGGGTAAGGAGTACGTAATCGAGCGGCGGCAATTGATCGCGCTCCAGGGGCGCGGCGCTGAAGCGGCCTATGATGCCGGGAAAGGGCGCGGCATTGCCGAAAACCGGGTCTACCAGCAATCTTTTGCCTTCCAACTCAACGATGAGCGAGGAATGCCCAAGCCAGTAGGCGGCGAGACCGGCTGGTTCGGCGGCAAAGGATGCCTTGTCGAGCGCGGCCACGGGCAAGGGCGCGCCGGGCGCGTTCGGATTGGAAGTGAGGGCGCGCTTGATGACGCGCCAGGCAAAGCGCGGCCAGTTGGAGGGCACGCCGTTGGCCGAACGCCCGGGATAGATCAAGGGTTCCGGGCTTTGGAATTGTCCGTCCCGGTAATAAGGCAAGTTTTCGTAAGCCGCGGTTTCAGCTTCGGAAGGCATCTCGCCTATGGTCTGAAGCAGATGGCAGCCCGTGGCGACGGCCAGCGCCGCCACGACAAGGAGCGGTATCAACGCGCGACGCAGTATTTTCCTGGCCATGATTCGGTTCCAATCCTGGATCAAGCAAGCAAAATGACCGCCCACACCGCCGCAACCATAATCAATGCAATCGACTGCGCCGCACTGCCCATATCTTTGGCGTTCTTGGACAGGGGATGATGTTCAGTCGAAACGCGGTCGACGACGGCCTCGATTGCCGAATTGAGCAGTTCGACGATGAGCGACAACAGGCAAACGGCGATCATCAGCGCGCGCTCGCCCCGGCTCACCGGGCAAAAAAATGCGAGGGGAAGCAGCACAGCATGGAGCGCGATCAATTGCCGGAACGCCGCTTCGCCCTTGAATGCAGCCACAAAACCATCGCGGGAATACCCCGCGGCGGCAATGATGCGGGCAAAACCAGTACGGTTGGGAGGCATGAAAGTCATAAAAGTCTCTTGAACACAAATCGGGCGCAATCCTCGCCATTCATCGCGGGGCCAGCGAAACATACGTATACGGCATTAAGCACATGCCCGCTATGCCGGCACTTCGTAAGGCAAATCGAGCACTTCCGCGCATGGCCCGTCGGGTGCGCCGACGTGGATTTTCCCGCCCGCGGCAACACATGCCGACGGGAGAACCGCCAGCGCCTCGCCGCCCCAGGGCAAAGAGGCGAAATTGACGATGACGCCCACCGGCTGCTCGCCGAATTCCGGCGCATGCAAAGCAGCGCCGACACTCGCACCGGCGGGCGGAACGGGAAAACCGAGCCGGTAGGTGCGCCGTTTTGACTTGCCCAGGTATTGAGTGCGGACAACGATCTCCTGGCCGGGATAGCAGCCTTTTGAAAAACTGACGCCGTCAATGAGTTCAAAGTTGAGCATCTGGGCGACAAAAACCTCCTGCGTCGCAGCCGTGACGAGCGGCAGGCCAGCGCGGATGACCGCAAGATGCCAACTCGCGGAGCCGCTCTCCACCGCCCCTGCTGAAAGCAGCGCGTCGAATACGGGCGCAGCCTCGGTAGAGGCAAGATCAACGATGAAAAGCTCGCCGCTGAGCCGAATCGTGCGCCAGCTGCCGGAAACGGCCTGCCGCATGTCGGACTCGGGCACGGCCAGACCCGCACGCGCCAGACAATCGCTCGCCGCCGGGCCAGCCAGGCCGATGAGCACCTGCTCAGGGGGCGGGCGCACGAACTTGACTTTGCTGCGCAAAATATAAAGCGACAGCCTTTTCAGAAAAGCCGGTGCAAGATCGGCAGCCGGAGCAAGGCTATAACCGTCGCCGTCGCGCCAGAGCAGGAAATTCGCCAGCATGCGGCCCTGCGCCGTGTTGAAACTCGTCCATTGCACAGCGTCCGCGGCGAGTCCGGCGACATCGTTGGAGAACATGTTATGCAAAAAACCCGCGACTTCATCGCCACTGGCATGAACCAGCCCGAGATGAACGAGCGGAACAAGCACCGCCCCGCTGGCAAGCGCATCGACATTGGCATGCGGCACGCCGAAATCCATGCCGAAACTGCCAGTGTCGAATCTGGCTCCATGGCGGGCTAGGTAGTCGGTCCAATTGCTCATTGCGGGCGAGCGGGAGAAAGGCGGGGTGCAGTATTATAAGACCCCTTTCAGGCCATCCCCCCTCCGTTCCAATGAAGAAAACCATTCTCCGTACTGTGCTGGCCGTTTTTCTCGCTGTAGCAGCGCTGATATGGGTTGGATGGTGGTACTCCCGGCAACCGCTGAAAGTTGCGCGTGGCGCGGCCGAATTCACCGTACCGCGCGGAGCGGGAATGCGACAGGCGGCAGATGCCATCGCGCGCGCCGGCATCCGGGTTTATCCCCCCTTGCTCACATGGCTGGCGCGTTTCACTGGCCGGGCGCGGCAAGTCAAAGCCGGCAGCTACGAAGTCAAGGCCGGCATCACCCCATGGCAATTGATCCGCAAGCTCGAAACCGGCGACGTCTCGCAAAGCTCCGTGCTGCTGGTCGAAGGATGGACATTCCAGCAAGTGCGCTCCGTACTGGAAAGCCACCCCGACCTGCAAGCAGATACAGCGAATCTTTCCGATACCGAACTCCTCACCCACATCGGCATCGGAGAAAAACAACACCCCGAAGGGCTGTTCTTTCCCGACACCTATTTGTTCGACAAAAACGCCAGCGCGCTTTCGGTACTCACCCGCGCCTATCGCGCAATGGACGCGCGCCTCGACGACGAATGGAAAACAAGAGATAGCAACCTGCCCCTGAAAACACCTTACGAAGCGCTGATCCTGGCTTCCATCGTAGAAAAAGAAACAGGCCGCCCCGAAGACCGCAGCCGCATCGCCAATGTCTTCATAAACCGGCTGCGCGTCGGCTGGCCCTTGCAAACCGACCCGACCGTCATCTACGGAATGGGAAAAAAATTCGACGGCAACTTGCGCCGCGTCGACTTGCAGACCGACACACCATGGAACACCTATACCCGCAAGGGCCTGCCGCCGACGCCAATCGCCCTGCCGGGGCAAGAATCCCTGCGCGCCACGCTGCACCCCGAGGGCGGCGACATGATGTATTTCGTCGCATGCGGCAACGGCAGCAGCGAATTCTCGCGCACGCTCAACGAACACAACCGGGCAGTCGACCGCTGCCAGCGCAACAGGGGAACAGCAAAAAACAAGGACTCGGCAAAAAACAAGGACGCACCAAAAAACAAGGACGCGGCAAAAAACAAAGGAGCGCCGAAAAACAAAGACGCAGCGAAAAACAGAGGAGCGGCAAAAAATTGAACGCAAAAGCACGCGGGCGTTTCATCACTTTCGAGGGCATCGACGGCGCAGGCAAGAGCACGCAGATCGCCCTGCTGGCCGATGCACTGCGCGCGCGCGGACGCGAAGTACTACGCACCCGGGAACCCGGCGGCACCGAACTCGGCGAAAAACTGCGCGAACTGCTGCTCGGCACGGACATGCACCCCGATACCGAAGCAATGCTGATGTTCGCCGCGCGGCGCGAACACATCGCGGCAGTGATCGAACCCGCGCTGGCAGCGGGCGCCTGGGTATTGAGCGACCGCTTCAGCGATGCAACACATGCCTACCAGGTTGGCGGACACGGCTTGGCGGCGGCGCGCTGCGACGCGCTCGAAGCCTGGGTACACCCCGGCTTCGCGCCCGATCTCACGTTCCTGTTCGACATCCCGCCTGAATCAGCGGCGGCGCGGCTCGCCGCCGCCGAAACCGCCCCCGATCGCTTCGAGCGCGAACAGCGCGACTTCTTCACGCGGGTACGCACCGCCTACCTCGACCGGGCGCGGCGCGAACCCGCGCGTTTCCGAATACTCGACGCCACGCGGGAAGCAAAAACCATAGCCGCCGCCATCACCGCCAGCATCGACGAAAAAGCATGGCAGTGATCCATCCATGGCTCGAACCTCTATGGGCGCGGCTGACCGCGCTCGGCGAGCGTCTGCCGCACGCGCTCCTCATCACAGGCGCGCCTGGACTCGGCAAGCGCGATCTGGCCGAAGCACTGGCGGCGCGGCTACTCTGCGAAGCCCCGGTCGCCGACGGGCAAGCTTGCGGACTTTGCACCCCCTGCCGATGGCGGCAAGCGGGCACGAACCCCGATCTGCGCCGTCTGGTCCCTGAAAGCGACGAGGCCCGGAATACCGCGGACGAAGCCCCTGAAACCGGCGAAACCAGCAGCGGCGAAAGCAAAGCAAAATCGACCCAGATCGTCATCGCCCAAGTGCGCGCCGCACAAGAAGCCCTGACCATGACCTCCCATCGCGGCGGACGGCGGGCGCTGATCGTCGATCCCGCCGAAGCGATGAACCAATTTACCGCCAACGCACTCCTCAAACTACTGGAAGAACCGCCGGACGCCTGCACACTCATCCTCGT
>JAIRWW010000145.1 GCA_031268685.1 Azoarcus sp. | reverse complement strand
GGTACCAGACAACAAGAGGGAAGCTACGCCATGTTCAAACACATTCTTGTACCAACCGACGGTTCGCCTCTGTCCGATACCGCCGTTGCCCGCGCCATTGCTTTCGCCAAGGAAGTCAGCGCCCGCATCACCTTTTTTTATTCGCAGCCCGATTTCCCGATGCCTATCTATGGCGAAGGCGCGCTGATCGACCCTACCACCCCGGAGCAGTTCGCCCAATCTGCACAACAGGAAGCACAGCGTATCCTGGATCGCGCCAAGGCAACGGCAGAAGCCGAAGGCATCACGGCCAACACCGACACACAGGTCAACGAAATCCCCTATGAGGCCATCGTCAATGCCGCCGACCGCCATGACTGCGATCTGATTTTCATGGCTTCACATGGCCGTCGCGGTATTGCCGGTTTGTTATTGGGCAGCGAAACACAAAAAGTGCTCACCCACAGCAAAGTCCCGGTGCTCGTTTATCGCTGAGGCGCTTGCCGTTTCTTTTGTTCGCTGTTTTTCGTTTCCATAATACGAAACGGCCCGGAAAACCGGGCCGTTTCGTATCGTACTTCAAGCTGAAGTCATGAGGCTTTGGCGCTGCGCTCGCGCTGCTGCGCGGCCTGCTGTCGCGCGATCCTGCGTTCATCTTCCGCAATGCGGTTCGAGAAATAGCGGATATAAAAGATACCTATGACGATCACCCCGAGAATGGTAATCAGGCTGAATATGCCAAACCGTGTAAAGAACAGTTCTTGCAGGGCCATGGTGGAGTACCTCCTTCAACAGTTTAAGAATTGAACGGTTCGAACAATATCTCCGTTTCCGTCGGAAGATTGGCAGTTCCGTTCATGCGCCAACTTCGGGCTTCGCTTTCCAGCTTGCGTTCGTTTCTCAACTCGCGCTCGCTCCTCAAGCTATCTTCCAGCCGAAAATGCCAGCGGCCAGCGCGCAACGGAACGATCTCGCCCGAATACAAGCCATCCAGCCCTCTTTGCAGAACGACCTGCTGGTCGGAACCGCTTTGAGTCGGATGAACAATGGTCAAATAAATCGTTGCGGGCAAATCTACATCCCGCACGGCGGACAATTCGACACTGATCCCGCCATCGCGCACCCGGGCATGCGCCGACAAACCAATTTCTTGCGCATACTCATAGCGCTCGACGACTTGTACGATGCCCTGGCCTTCCTTGTAATAGTCGCCGGACACGAGACCGTCCCAATGGGTCTGCGCAAAAATCAAGATCGCAATGCCCCCCACCACGGCGGTTGCGGGTAATGCAATCAGGAACCACGGCCAACCTTGCCGATACCATGGTTCATCGCGCGCGCCAATTGTCTGCGAATCCATTGATTCTTCCTGTTCCAAGATCAGCGGGGGAAAAAAAACGTCGCTTTTTCCCGCCGCTTCACACCGGGGTCGTCTTCGGCGGAAACCTCGAAAAATATCTTGTTCGCGCCCTGCTTGCCCGCATCCAAGGGCACATGCACCTGCAAAGTGACTTCATGGGTTTGCGCCGCATTCACCTCGATCCGGTGTTCGCCGGCAATCCGCATATCGCGCAGACCTTCCGCGCCAACAGTGAAAACACGCGGCTGCTCGGTCATGTTCATGACGCGCAAGGTATAGGTATTTTCTATCAGTCCCCCGGGGATTTCCTGCCCAAGCGAAGCCCGATCGCGGATGACATCGACCCGCAAGGGTATCCGCGTGGCGAGGCCCCATATGAAAGCAATGCCGATAAAAAGCAATACCGCGCCATAAATCAGGGTGCGCAGGCGCAATACGTGATGGAAAATTTCCGAGCTTCCCCAACCCTTTTCGAGGGCATTTTCGGTCGAATAACGCACCAACCCGCGCGGCGCTCCCACCTTGTCCATGATCTGGTCGCAGGCATCAACACAGGCCGCACAGCCGATGCATTCGTATTGCAGGCCATTGCGGATGTCGACGCCGGTCGGACAGACCTGGACGCAAATCCCGCAGTCGATACAATCGCCTTTACTCGCCGCTTCGCCCTTGCGCTGCACGCCGCGCGGCTCGCCGCGCGCGTTGTCGTATGTAACCACCAGCGTGTCGGGATCGAACATCACCGACTGAAAGCGGGCATAAGGACACATGAACTTGCACACCTGCTCACGCATGAAGCCGGCAAATACGAACGTGAATACTCCGTAAAACAGTATCCAGAATGTTTCCCATTGCCCGAAACCAAATGTGGAAACAGATCCCAGCAATTCACCCAGCGGCGAGAAATAGGCGACGAAAGTAAAGCCGGTCCATAGAGCCAGTGCACCCCATGCCACGTATTTGGCCGCCTTGATCGAGAATTTGCGTCCATTCATCGGCGAAGCGTCGAGCTTTGCCCGTTTGAGATGGTCGCCTTCGATTTTTTGCTCTATCCACAAGAAAATCTCGGTATACACTGTCTGCGGACAGGCGTAGCCACACCATAGCCGCCCTGCGATCGCGGTGAAAAAAAACAATGAATACGCAGAAATAATCAGCAAAACCGTCAGGAAAAACACATCCTGCGGCCAAAACACCCATCCGAAAATGTAAAACTTCCGTTCGACCAGATGCAAAAGCACGGCCTGACGATCATTCCATGTCAACCAGGGTAAGCCATAAAAAACGGCTTGGGTAAGTAACACCAACGCCCATCGCCATTTGACGAAAAAGCCAGTGGTTGCACGAACGTAAATCTTTCTGTGGGCTGTGTACAGCCCCCCTTTTCCTTTTTTCCTTGGCGCCGAAACAGGCAACGAAGAAGATGTCGGGGAAGATGCATCAGAGATAGCGTCATTCATTGGAACAGCACTCCTCTTGGAAAACGATCGGGGTATTCTACCTGGGAGTGAAAGACAACGGCCCCGGACATTTCACATCCGGGGCCGTCTTCTCTATTTTATTTCTTGTTGTTCAGGCTATGCACATACGCCGCCAGGATGTGCACCTTGGCATCGCCAAGGTAGTCTTTCCAGGCCGGCATGGCGTTGATCACGCTACCTGGCCCCGCATTGCGGCCCCTGGTAACGCCATCGATGATGGCATCTTCCGACTCACTGTACAGCCATATACCGTCGGTGAGATCAGGCGCGCCCAGTGCGGCGAATGCTTCGCCCATGGACCGCGCGCCCTTACCCTCCGGCCCGTGGCAAACCGTACAATTGCTCGCGAAAACATCCCTGCCGCGAGCGGCGCGGGCTGCATCTGCATTCAAGCCGGCAATCGAACGCACATAGTTGGCCACGTCCCTGATTTGCTCGCTGTTTAGCGTGCCGCCAAAGGGTGTCATGACACCACCACGACCGTCTTCGATACTGGCCTTGATGGTTGCAGGATCACCGCCATACAGCCAGTCGCTATCGGACAGATCCGGGAAGCCATAGTCCTTGCCCTTGGCGCCCTTGGCTGCCGAACCGTGGCATTGCGAGCAGTAGGTCAGGAACAAACGCTTGCCCGTTGCAACCGCTTCCGGATCAGCCGACAAAGCTGCCAGATCCGTCCCCAGATACTTGTTGAAGATCGGGCCATATTCCTCGCTGGCCAGTTTAACTTCTTTGGCATATTCGCCACGCAGCCCGCTTTGGGCCGAACCGCTGCGCCAAGTACCGAAACCCGGGTACAGGTAGAGATATAAGAACGCAAAGATGACAGTCCCCCAAAATAGGTACAACCACCAGCGCGGCAGCGGGTTGTTGTATTCCCTCAGGTTTTCGTCCCAGACATGCCCTTGCAGCTTAGGTTCGCCGCCTCCCTGCGACGTCATGTTCGTAATCAACACGACAAGACAGAACAGCAGGCCGAACGCAATGAGGCCCGCCACGTATAAATTCCAGAAACCGCTGATGAAGTCAGCCATTTGTCATTCCTTCCTTGTCAGCCGGACTTGCCGGCAGATCGTCATCGGCCAGAGGCAACTGCGCCGCCTCGTCGAACCCCGTCTGTGCATGCTTGCTGTATGCCCAGTAGCAAATGGCCACGAAGCACAGCAGGCCGAACACAATGACGATGGTTCTCAGATTGCTAACAATTTCTTCCATGGCGGCGCAGACCCCGTCTTACCTTACATTACGAAGCGCCAAACCCAGGCCCTGTAGGTAGGCGACCACGGCGTCAAGTTCGGTCTTGTCGGCAATCGCCGCCGGCGCATTGGCGATTTCGTCGTCGGTGTAAGGCACGCCGACCACGCGCAACGCCTCCATACGAGCACCGATGTCAGCCATCTTGAGCGGCCGGTCAAGCCACTTGAAGGCCGGCATATTCGACTCCGGTACGAGACTGCGTGGATCTAGCAGATGCTGGCGCTGCCATTCATCCGTATAACGGGCGCCGACGCGGGCCAGATCCGGCCCTGTCCGCTTCGACCCCCACTGGAAGGGATGGTCATAGATGAACTCGCCCGCCACCGAGTAATGGCCATAACGCTCGGTCTCGGCCCGAAGCGGGCGGATCATCTGCGAATGACAGTTGTAGCAGCCTTCACGAATGTAGATGTCGCGACCGGCAAGGCGAAGCGCTTCATAGGGCTTCACGTCGAGCGCATCGCCTTTTTCATCTACTGCCGTTGTCGTCGATGCTTGAAAGAACAGCGGAACGATTTCCACCAATCCCCCCACGCTGACAGCAAGCAGCGTGAGGACGATCATAAGGAATACGTTGCGTTCGATCGCGTCGTGTTTTGATTTAGCCATGTCTGATTCTCCGACTTTCAAGCATGGGCGGCAGCAGGCGCTACCACCGGTGCGTTATAGGCTTTTGCGCCGGCAATGGTCTTGAGCACGTTGTAGAACATGACCAGCATACCGGCGAGGAAGAGCGCACCGCCCAGCAAACGGACGTAATAGAACAGATAGGTCGCCTTCACGCCTTCAACAAATTCGTAACTGAGCGTGCCGTCCGGGCTGGTCGTGCGCCACAGCAGACCTTGCATCACGCCTGCAATCCACATCGAGGCGACGTAGAGCACGATGCCGATGGTCGCTATCCAGAAGTGCGTATTGATGAGCTTGGTGCTGTACATCTCTGACTTGCCGTACAACCGCGGCAGCAGGAAGTAGATCGCGCCGATCGAAATCAGCGCCACCCAGCCCAGCGCGCCGGAGTGCACATGACCAACCGTCCAGTCGGTGTAGTGCGACAGCGCATTGACGCTCTTTATCGACATCATCGGCCCTTCGAAGGTCGACATACCGTAGAACGACAGCGAGGTGATCATGAACTTCAGGATCGGGTCGGTACGCAGTTTGTGCCATGCACCCGAAAGCGTCATGATGCCGTTGATCATGCCACCCCAGGACGGCGCCAGCAGGATGAGCGAGAACAGCATGCCGACGGATTGCGCCCAATCAGGCAGCGCGGTGTAGTGCAGATGGTGCGGTCCCGCCCACATGTAGGTGAAGATGAGCGCCCAGAAGTGCACCACAGACAGGCGGTACGAATAGATGGGCCGATCCGCCTGTTTCGGCACGAAGTAGTACATCATGCCCAGGAAGCCTGCGGTCAGGAAGAAGCCCACAGCATTGTGGCCGTACCACCACTGCACCATGGCGTC
>JAIRWW010000102.1 GCA_031268685.1 Azoarcus sp. | reverse complement strand
ATCGTGACAGGCTGCAAACGTATTTTCGACATGACACAAATGAACTATATAATGCGCGTTAGCAAAAATAACCTCATGGAATGAAAAATACGTATTATTACATACGTGCAAGTACTATTGACTCCAGATGCAGTTCCCTGGCAAAGCAATTGAAGCAATTCCATGATGAACGACGAAAGAAACTTTCGCATTGAAACAGCATTTTTGCGGCATTCATCCGCAAGGGAAGCAGGCCCTTCCTGGAAGGCATGCCATGGCCTTTCGCAATCCATCGTCACGATATTGCCCAGCGCGGGCATTACATCTCCCGCGCCATGATCACCATGATCGCCATGGGCAGGCGCATGAAGAAAATCGGCTCTGATTCATTCAGGAATCGCGTCATTGTTTGCAGCCTCTTGATGGGCGGCATACTGCTTGCCCTCATGATGACGATCAATCTTTATTCGGTCGACGAGCAGATCGAACGCCAGATCAAAGCCCGCATCGACGTTACCACCGCCGCCTACCTGGCGGTTCTCGTCGGCCCGCTGGCCGGGCAGGATCACGCGGCCCTGTACGACATACTCAATGTCTGGAAAGAAACCGACGATCTCACTTACCTTGTCGCCATGGACGCCAAAGGGCGCCGCCTGGCCGAAACGGGGCTGGCGCACGACGCCCCCCTGCCCGCCCCCGGCAATGCCGACAAGGACATCCGCCACGTCCGCTTCGATGTGAATTACCTCGGCCAACATTACGGCTCCGTGCAATATGGCTTATCGACCGACTACCTTGTCATCGACCGCGAAAAACTGGTTTTGTACAACTGCATTGCCGCGCTCGCGGGGATATTCCTGTTCTCCGTCATGGCCATAACATTGGCCCGCCACATCATCAAGCCCCTGCTGGGCTTGAGCGATGCCACCAAGCGCATCGGCTCGGGCGACTACGACGTGCGGATGGGCAGCACAGGCATATCCGAACTCGACAGCCTGATTGAGCATTTCCAATCCATGGCGCTCACGGTGAGCAGCAAAGTGTCGATGCTCGAATGGCAGGCGCAACACGACGCGCTCACCAACGCCTTCAACCGGCGGGCATTCCAGCAGCACACGGCGGAACTGCTCGACGACTCCAAGGTGACGGATGTCACCATGCTCTATATCGACCTCGATCAGTTCAAGGCCATAAACGACAACTGCGGCCACAATGCCGGAGACATCCTGCTTACCCGCATCGCCCGCCTGCTCGAATCGCACCTGAAGGACGCATTTGTCGCCCGCATCGGCGGAGACGAATTCTCCGCAATCGTGACACTGAAAGACGAAGCAGGCATCCGCCATCTGGCGCAAAACATCATCGACGACATCTCAAACATCCATTTCGAATGGGAAGGCCAAAGCTACCGCGTCGGCGCGAGCATCGGCGTAGCTTCATGCCGCACGCTCGGCACCCGTTCGCTCAAGGAACTGATGATCGCCGCCGATACCGCCTGCTTCGGCGCCAAGGAACTCGGCCGCAACCGCATCCAGGTCTATAGCCCCAACATCGACTACTTCTGCCAGCGCAGGGAAGAACTGCGCAGCGTGGCGGAACTCGACAACATGCTTGCCCATGACCGCTTCACGCTCTATCACCAGCGTTTTTCCCCGCTGGCGGGCAACCGGAGCAGCCATACCGAAATCCTGCTTCGCGTGCGCAACAACGACGGCGGCATCGACACCCCGGCAAACCTCATCCGCGCCGCCGAACGCTACAACCTGATGCCGTACATCGACCACTGGGTCATCGAAAGCGCCTGCCGCCAGATTTCGCAATGGGAAAAAGACAAGCGCCAGCTCGACATCGACTGCTTCGGCATCAACGTCTCGGGCGCCAGCCTTTCGGACGAACGCTTTCCGGATTTTGTCCTCGACCAAATCCGAAGCAGCGGCATCAACCCGAAAAAGCTGTGTTTCGAGATCACCGAAAGCAGCGCCGTCGCCAACATAGAACCGGCGCTGCACTTCATAGACAGTGTGCGAAAAGTGGGCGCTGCGGTAGCGCTCGACGATTTCGGCAGCGGTCTGTCGTCGTTCGCCTACCTCAAACGTTTCCAGGCCGACTACCTGAAAGTCGATGGGGCTTTCATCAGCAACATCGACGGCGATTCGACAAATTTCGCCATCGTCAAAGCCATCGTCACCCTGGCGCGCGCCCACAGCCTCCACACAGTGGCCGAATACGTGCACAGCGCGGGCATCCTCAAACTGATACGTGAAATCGGCATCGACTATGCCCAGGGCTTCCAGTGCCACAAGCCGGAACCGCTTGAGTGGCTTGTCAAGCATGGTGTAGATGCTTGAACCGAAGCCGCTCTAATCGCGCGGCAATATCCGGCTTACACAGGCTGCCCGGTTTTGTTACTATCCGCCCCCATGCGTCGCTGGTTTGCCGTCCTCCTGCTGATTTTTCTGCCGCTCCAATCCATTTGGGCTGCGGCGGGCGTTTATTGCCAGCATGAACGCGGAGAGGCGGCGCAGCACTTCGGCCATCACGAGCACAGGCACGCCACGCCGGACAATTCCGCCGAAGCGGATTCCGATGCGCCCGGCCAGCAGAGCACAGACAACGATTGCGGCTGCCACATGAGCGGCTTCACCAGCTTCACGGCCCGCCGGCATCTTCCGATACTCCCGCCGGCTACCGTATTCGGCGAAATCAATTTCCCGAGCCACGCCTCGCACATTCCTGACGGCCCCTATCGGCCCGACATAGCACTCGCCGCCTGAAAGCCCGGCGAGGCGCTTTTTTCCCGTTTTCGCGGCCATGGACGGCCGCAGCGCGCTCTTGCCGGATTGTCCTTGTTTTGTCAGGAGAATTCGATGCGCAAACCCAAATCATATCTACCAAGCTATAGGCTGCTCAGGCTGGCAGCCATAATCACCGGCCCGATGTTTTTCCCGATGGCATGGGCGCAACAGCCGCCCGCGCAGTCCGTCACGCAAACGCTGAAGGTGTCCCTTTCCGAAAGCTCTGGACGATTTCCATCCGTTCAATCTGCATCCGTTCAATCTGCATCCGTTCAGCCCGCATCCGTTCGGGCAACATCCGTTCAAGCAACATCCGTTCGGGCTGAGCCTGTCGAAGCCCGTGATTCCACAGGCAATGCCCTTCGACAAGCTCAGGGCGAACGGAGTCACACGGAGATTTCCCAAAATAAACGGAATCGCACAGAGCTTCCCCAAGATGAACTAAATCACGCGGAGCTTCCTTCCGGTTCGGTGAAGGCCGAACCCACAGCGGCATTGCACCTTGCCGCCGCCATCGAACTTGCCTTGTCGGCAAATCCCGAATTGTCCGCGGCGGCGCGCGAGTTGCAGGCAAGCGAAGGGGCGCTGTTGCAGGCAGGACTCAGGCCCAATCCGGAAATTTCGGTGCTGGTCGAAGACACCCAGCACAAGTCGACCAGGACGACGACCGTCCAGATCGACCAGCCTGTCGAACTGGGCGGCAAACGCGCGGCCCGGATCGAACTGGCCAAGCGCGGGCGGGAAGCCGCCGCCGCGGGTCTGGACGCCAAGCGGCTGGAAATCCGGGCCAACGTAACCGGGGCGTTTTTCGACGTGCTGGCCGCCCAGCAGCGCGTCCGGCAAGCGGAAGATTTGGCCGCGCTCGCGCAAAAGGCAACGCAGGCGGCATCGCGGCGCGTCACGGCCGGGAAAATTTCGCC
>JAIRWW010000008.1 GCA_031268685.1 Azoarcus sp. | reverse complement strand
CTAAGCGGCGAAAGGACATTGGCGGCTTTGCGGCAGTAGCGGGCTTTACTGATAAAACATAAAATTGCCGCGCTGCAAAACGCTTGAACCACACGACTTACAGAGGTATATTCACCCTTTCCGTTCGGGTGGTTCCGGGAGCCGTGTCGGCTCGCAAGGCCGGGTTTCCATGTACCCGGCTTTTTTGTGTCCGCGCCGCGCGGGGCGGTGGCCGTTTGGACGATCCCGGCAGGTGGCCCGGTAAAAGTTGTTTCGAGGATGAGCAAGATGGATTTTCCCCAGAAGCAGGGACTGTACGACCCGGCGAATGAACACGACGCTTGTGGCGTGGGCTTCATCGCCCACATCAAGGGCAAAAAGTCGCACGATATCGTTCGGCAGGGGTTGGAAATTCTGGAAAATCTCGACCATCGCGGCGCGGTCGGGGCCGATCCCCTGCAAGGCGACGGCGCGGGAATCCTGATCCAGATTCCGGACGCGCTCTACCGCGAGGACATGGCGCGCCAGGGCGTAACGCTGCCGCCGCCGGGCGAATACGGCGTCGCCATGGTCTTTCTGCCGCAAGAGGCCGCCACCCGCCTGGCCTGTGAGGAAGAACTCGAACGCGCCGTCTGCGACGAAGGTCAAATCGTCCTGGGCTGGCGCGATGTGCCGGTCGACCACGACATGCCCATGTCGCCTGCGGTGAAAGCCACCGAACCCGTTATCCGTCAGCTTTTCGTCGGGCGCGGCCCGGACGTGATGGTTACCGAGGCGCTCGAACGCAAGCTCTACGTGGCCCGCCGGCGTGCCGCCAACGCTATCGGCGCGCTCAATCTCAAGCACGGGCGGGCGTACTACGCGACATCCTTCTCGGCGCGCACCGTCGACTACAAAGGTCTGCTGCTGGCCCCGCAGGTGGGCGTTTATTACCGCGACCTTGCCGATCCGCGCGCGATTTCGGCGCTGGCGCTCGTGCACCAACGCTTTTCGACCAACACCTTCCCGAGATGGGACCTCGCGCAACCGTTCCGCTATATCGCCCACAACGGCGAAATCAATACCGTGCGCGGCAATTACAACTGGATGCGCGCGCGCGAAAAAGGCGTCTCCTCGCCCCTGCTCGGCAACGACCTCGCCAAGATATGGCCGCTGATCTATCCCGGCCAGTCCGACTCCGCTTCTTTCGACAATGCCCTCGAACTCCTGGTGATGAGCGGCTATTCGATGGCGCACGCGGTGATGATGATGATTCCGGAAGCCTGGGAGTCGCACGCCCAGATGGACGAGCGCCGCCGCGCCTTCTATGAATACCATGCCGCGATGATGGAGCCGTGGGACGGCCCCGCCGCCGTGGCCTTTACCGACGGACGCCAGATTGGCGCGACGCTCGACCGCAACGGATTGCGCCCGGCGCGCTACCTCGTCACCGACGACGACCTCGTGATAATGGCGTCCGAATCGGGCGTGCTGCCAATTCCCGAGAGCAAGATCGCCCGGAAATGGCGCTTGCAGCCGGGCAAGATGTTCCTGATCGACCTCGACCAAGGCCGCATCATCGACGACAAGGAAATTAAAGATTCCCTCGCGCGCGCCCGCCCCTACGCCGACTGGCTCTCGAAGATCAACATCAAGCTCGACGGTCTCGATGCGCCCGCGCCCGCAGCCGCTGCTCATGCCGCGAGCCTTCTCGACCGTCAGCAGGCGTTTGGCTTTACGCAGGAAGACCTCAAGTTCATCCTCGAACCGATGGGCCGCAGCGGCGAAGAAAGCACCGGCTCGATGGGCAACGACTCGCCTCTGGCGGTGCTCTCGAACAAAGAAAAACCACTCTTCAACTATTTCCGCCAGCTTTTCGCGCAAGTCACCAATCCGCCGATCGACCCGATCCGCGAGCAATTGGTGATGTCGCTCGTTTCCTTCATCGGGCCGAAGCCCAATCTGCTCGAAATCAACGAGATCAACCCGCCTTTCCGCCTCGAAGTCACGCAGCCCGTACTCGACTTCGGCGACATGGCGAAGATTCGCAACATCGCCCGCTATACGCACGACAAATTCCGTTCGGCGGAACTGGACATCTGTTACCCGGCGGACTGGGGCAGAGAAGGCGTCGAAGCGCGCCTGGCCTCGCTCTGCGCCGAGGCCGAAAGCGCGGTGCTGCAAGGGAACAACATCCTGATCGTCTCCGACCGCAAGATTGGCGCCGAGGCGGTGGCGATTCCCGCCCTGCTGGCGCTGTCGGCGATCCACCAGCACCTCGTCGCGCGCGGGCTGCGCACACGGGCCGGACTGGTGGTCGAGACCGGCAGTGTGCGTGAGACGCACCATTTCGCGGTGCTCGCAGGCTTCGGCGCGGAAGCGGTGCACCCCTACGTCACGCTCGAAACCCTGCAACAAATCGCGGGCAGCCCCGAAAAAGGCGAGGAATACATCCACAACTTCGTCAAAGCGGTAGGCAAGGGCTTGCGCAAGGTAATGTCCAAAATGGGCATTTCCACCTATATGTCCTATACCGGCGCGCAAATCTTTGAGGCGGTCGGCTTGCAACAGGCTTTCATCGACCGCTACTTCAATGGCACTTCCAGTCAGGTGGAAGGCATCGGGCTATTTGAAGTCATGGAAGAAACGATCCGCCTGCACCGCAAGGCGTTCAGCGCCGACCCCGTGCTCGTCGACATGCTCGACCCCGGCGGCGAATACGCCTTCCGCATCCGGGGCGACGAACATATGTGGACGCCGGATGCCATCGCCAAGCTCCAGCACGCGACTCGCGCGGGCAAGTTCGAGAGCTACAAAGAATACGCCGCCATCATCAACGACCAGAGCCGGCGTCACATGACCTTGCGCGGCCTGTTTGAACTCAAACCCGCTGGCGCGCCGATTCCGCTCGACGAAGTCGAACCCGCGCGCGACATCGTCAAACGCTTCGCCACCGGCGCAATGTCGCTCGGCTCCATCTCGACGGAAGCCCACACCACCCTGGCGCTCGCCATGAACCGCATCGGCGGCCGCTCCAACACCGGCGAAGGCGGCGAAGACCCGCGCCGCTTCAAGCCCGTTGCGCACGGCATGAAGCTGTCGCAACTGATCGGCGAATCGCGCATCGAGCGCGACATCGATCTGGTCGCGGGCGATTCCCTGCGTTCCTCGATCAAACAAGTCGCCTCGGGCCGCTTCGGCGTCACCGCCGAATACCTGGCCAACGCCGACCAGATCCAGATCAAGATGGCCCAGGGCGCAAAGCCCGGCGAGGGCGGGCAACTGCCGGGACACAAAGTCTCCGAATACATCGGCTTCCTGCGCCACTCGGTGCCGGGCGTGGTACTAATCTCGCCGCCGCCGCACCACGACATCTACTCCATCGAAGATCTGGCGCAACTCATCCATGACCTGAAAAACGTCAACGCCAGAGCGGAAATCTCCGTCAAGCTCGTCTCCGAAGTCGGCGTCGGCACCGTCGCCGCTGGCGTAGCGAAAGCCAAGGCCGACCATATCGTAATCTCCGGCCACGACGGCGGCACCGGCGCTTCGCCCCTGTCGTCGATCAAGTACGCTGGCTCGCCTTGGGAATTGGGTCTGGCCGAAACCCAGCAGACCCTGGTCGTCAACCGCCTGCGTGGCCGGGTGCGGCTCCAGGTCGACGGCCAGATGAAAACCGGTCGCGACGTCGTAATCGGCGCGCTGCTCGGGGCCGACGAATTCGGCTTTTCCACCGCGCCGCTGGTCGTCGAAGGCTGCGTGATGATGCGCAAATGCCACCTCAACACCTGTCCGGCCGGCGTCGCCACGCAAGACCCCGTACTGCGCCGCCGTTTCTCCGGCCAGCCCGAGCACGTCGTCAACTACTTCTTCTTCGTTGCCGAAGAAGTGCGCGAACTCATGGCCCAACTCGGCATCCGCAAATTCGACGGCCTCATCGGGCGATCTGATCTCATCGACATAAAAAAGGGCATCGCGCACTGGAAAGCGCGCGGCCTCGACTACTCCCGCATCTTCCATCGGCCCGACGCGCCAGCCGGCGTGGCGCGGCTGCACCATGAAACCCAGGATCACGGCCTCGGCAAAGCGCTCGACAACGAACTCCTCGAACGCGCCGCGCCCGCGCTGGAGCGTGGCGAAAAAGTCGACATCGACCTGCCGGTGAAAAACATCCACCGCACCGTCGGCGCCATGCTCTCCGGCGCGATCGCCGCCCGGCACGGACGCGCCGGATTGCCCGAAGACAGCATCCGCATCCGCCTCACCGGCACAGCGGGACAATCGTTCGCCGCCTTCCTTGCGCGCGGCATCACCCTCGAACTCATCGGCGAAGGCAACGACTACGTCGGCAAAGGGCTTTCGGGCGGGCGCGTCATCGTGCGGCCGCATGCCGACTTCCGGGGGAGCACCGGCAACAACATCGTCATCGGCAACACCGTGCTTTATGGCGCAACCGAAGGCGAAGCGTACTTCGCGGGCGTCGCGGGCGAACGTTTCGCGGTGCGCAATTCCGGCGCAACGGCAGTAATCGAAGGCGTTGGCGACCATGGCTGCGAATACATGACCGGCGGCACCGTCGTCGTGCTTGGCCAGACCGGGCGCAACTTCGCAGCGGGCATGTCGGGCGGCGTCGCCTACGTGCTCGACGCCACCGGCGACTTCAAAGGGCTGTGCAACCTGTCCCAGGTCACACTCGAACCCTTGCCCGCCGCCGACGACACAATATCCGCCGCCGCCGACGAATTCGCCGCCGCAGGGCGCGTCGACATCGACCCCCTGTCGATGCGGGACGAAGTCATCCTCAAGGGCCTGATCGGACGCCATGTGCGCTTCACAGGCAGCGAGCGCGCCCGCCACATCCTCGAAAACTGGGAAGGGTGGCGAGGCCGCTTCATCAAGATCATGCCTAACGAATATCGCCGCGCACTCGGTGAAATTGCCGCGCGCCGCCAGCAGCAACGGGAGGTTGCATAAACATGGGCAAACCCACTGGATTTCTCGAATTTCCGCGTCAGACGCAGGAATATTTGCCCGTCGCCGAACGCATTGGCAACTACAAAGAATTCGTCCTGAAGCTGGCCGACGACAAAGCGCAGATACAAGGCGCGCGCTGCATGGATTGCGGCGTCCCATTCTGCAACAACGCCTGTCCGGTCAACAACATCATCCCCGACTGGAACGACCTCGTATTTCGCGGGCAATGGCAGCGCGCGATTGCCGTACTGCATTCAACCAACAACTTCCCCGAGTTCACGGGCCGCGTATGCCCCTCGCCCTGCGAAGCCGCCTGCACCCTGGGCTACAACGCCGACGCCGTCGGCATCAAATCCATCGAACAGGCCATCATTGACAAAGCCTGGAGCGAAGACTGGGTGCGCCCGCAACCGGCAGAAACAAAAACCGGCAAAAAAGTAGCCGTAGTCGGCGGCGGCCCGGCGGGCTTGGCGGCGGCGCAACAACTTGCGCGGGCTGGCCACGACGTCACCGTATTCGAAAAAAACAACCGCGTCGGCGGCCTGCTGCGTTACGGCATCCCCGACTTCAAACTCGACAAAAGCATCATCGACCGCCGCGCGGCGCAGATGGCAGCCGAAGGAGTGACCTTCCGCACCGGCGTTCTCGTCGGCGCGAAAACATTGCCGGCGGGCATCTCCAGCGATGCAAAAGAAATCATCCCCGCCGACCGGCTGCTTGCCGGGTTCGATGCCGTCGTCCTGGCTGGCGGCTCGGAGATACCGCGCGACCTGCCCGTGCCTGGACGGGAACTCGCGGGCGTGTACTTCGCGCTCGAATTCCTCATCCCGCAAAACCGCCAGGTCACGGGCGACGCCCCCAACCCGATTTCCGCGGCGGGCTGCAACGTCGTCGTCATCGGCGGCGGCGACACCGGCTCTGACTGCGTTGGCACCAGCTACCGCCACGGCGCAAAAACAGTAACGCAATTTGAATTGATGCCTCGTCCGCCCGAACAAGAAAACAAAGCGCTCACCTGGCCGTACTGGCCGAACAAACTGCGCACCTCGTCTTCGCACCTCGAAGGCGACACGCGGCGCGAATACGCGATCGCCACCAAAGAATTCATCGGCAAGGACGGCAAGCTTACCGGCGTGAAAACCGTGCGGCTGGAATGGAACGAAGGGCGCATGAGCGAAATTCCCGGTTCCGAAGAAACCTTTCCCGCCGAACGGGCATTTTTGGCGATGGGCTTCACCCACCCGCTACCGGGCGTACTTGACGCCTTCGGCGTAGCGAAAGACGCGCGCGGCAACGTCCGGGCCACGACCGAAGCGGCGGGCGGCTACGCGACCAACGTCGCCAAAGTTTTCGCCGCTGGCGACGTGCGCCGGGGCCAGTCGCTGGTCGTGTGGGCCATCCGCGAAGGGCGGCAATGCGCAAGAGCCGTGGATGAATTTCTGATGGGGACGAGCGTGTTGCCGCGGTGATAACAGACCAACACGCCTGCAAAAAATTGCTGATAACCATGCGCATCAAAGCTCTTTTTCACATATTGGCGCTGCTGTCTTTGGCAGTGTGCATCAATGCTGCCCATGCACAGGCTTCTTATGATCGGGCCGAATCGGTAAAAGTAAATGGCGTGGAATTGTCGGGAGCCGTGAGCACTGAAGTTTTGCCTGCAAATTTCTGGGAAGGAAAGCTGGAGAGCATAAATTTTTACGGCTGTACGGCAAATTACAATATCCGTCTGGACTATAAAGATAAAAAAGCCACGCTTGAAATTTTTTCGGAAGATAATCCGAAAATCGATTTGGAAAAGATTTTCTCCCAGCAAGAATACGATCATAAAAAGCATCCGGTCAAAGCTCGGATTTGGCTTGATTGGTTTGATATGAAAGAATTTTCCGACCTGCTGGAAATTGATGGGCGAATAATAAAACCGGACATTACCTTTAAACAGTTCAAACAAATGTTCCCCGCCAGTGCAAAGAGCGGTGAAGATTATTCTGATGCTGAACGGGCTGTGGAAGGCGGGAAAATTTATTTTGTCATGCTTGGGGAAGACACGGAATCGCAAGACGCAGAATCGCGTTGGTACGATCAATCCGTCGCGTTCGTATTCAAAAATGAAATATTGATTGGCATTGCCCTGCGCCAAGGGATAGCCTGCTGAGGAGTTGTTGAACGGATGTTTTTAGCGATGGGCTTCACCCATTCGCTGCCGTGGTGAGCTGGGAGTTGTGCTGGAGGTGTGGCAGAGTGGTCGATTGCACCGGTCTTGAAAACCGGCAACGGGCAACCGTTCGTGAGTTCGAATCTCACCGCCTCCGCCAGTAAAA
>JAIRWW010000250.1 GCA_031268685.1 Azoarcus sp. | reverse complement strand
CGCACTCGCTCTTCTTCTCCCAGCTTCGCCGGACGACCTCTTCCCATTTCCTTCCCCTTCGGAATAAATAATCCAAAGGTCCATTCTATTTTATTTCTCATGTTTTGAAAACACCCTCTCAGAGATCATCAAAATAATGCCGCCAACAAATTTCAAAAAGAATCAATTACTTACCAACATTCGTGCGATTGCCCTGCCTTAAGTCGGAATGAGTCGCTTCGGCGGGTTTCTGCTTCACCGGGCGGCCTGACTGCACCGACTCTCCACAGGCTGCAACGCGGTGTCCTCGCGCCAGTATGTTGATCGCGCCGACGACATCGACTGTTCGCTATGTAGCTTGTTTGAGCTACAATCCAGACTCTATCAAGGAGAGCCAAAATCATGACTGCAACCGCATTTGTACGAGCCAGGATTGACGAGGATCTGAAGAACAAAGCTGCCGCTGTGCTGGCGGAGATGGGGCTGACTGTCTCTGATGTGGTGCGCATCGCGTTGACCAGGATCGCTATGGAAAAGGCGTTGCCCTTCGAGATGCGCGTCCCGAACAGGCTGACGGCGGAGACGCTGGCCAGAAGCGAGCGCGGCGAGGATGTACACCACGCCAAGGATGCCAGCGACCTGCTCCAGCAGTTGGGACTTTGATGCGCCAGCCCGACTATTCCGGGCAGTTCAAGCGCGACGTGAAGCAGGCGCAAAAACGTGGCAAGGACATGAGCAAGTTTTGTGCCTGCTCATCGAAGGCGAGCCGCTGCCAGCGGCATACCTCGACCATCCGTTGAAAGGCGGCTGGCGCAGTTTCCGGGATGCGCACCTCGAATCGGACTGGCTACTCATCTACAAAATCGCGGGCGACGTTGTGCGATTCGAGCGCACTGGGCGGCACGCCGACCTGTTCGACGAGTAGGGGGCAGCCGCCTAGTGCGAAAGAATTCTTAACAATCATAATAGCGAGTGGGGGGGGGCATCCGACCGGCGCGTACCGGATCGTGACGTCGTCTTCCCCACACGAGAGTGGATGTGCCTTACTCAAGCTTGCGGCGGTTATGATTACCCTCAATAAAGTAATCGCTATTCATACAAGTTCTAAACATCTCAGTCTTTGTTGCGATTGAGTGCGCGGTAGCCGATGTCGTGGCGGTATTGCATGCCGGCGAAGGAGATTGTTTCGGTCAGTTCATAGACACGTTTTTGTGCCGCACGGACGTTTTCGCCCAAGGCGGTGACGCAGAGTACGCGGCCGCCGGAGGTGACGATTTTGCCGTTCTTCTTCGCCGTGCCGGCATGGAAGACGTGGGCATCGCTGGCGAAGGTGTTTTCGGGAGGTAGCCCTTTGATGATGTTGCCAGTGCGCGGCGTGCGGGGGTATTTGGCGGCGGCTAGTACTACTCCGAGGGCTACACGCCAGTCCCATTCGGCTTCGATTTTGTCGAGATTGCCATCGACCGCGTGTTCCAGTAATTTCAGGAAGTCGGATTTCAGCCGCATCAGGATCGGTTGGGTTTCGGGGTCGCCCATGCGGCAGTTGAATTCCAGTGTCTTGATACTGCCGTCTTTGCAGATCATTACTCCGGCGTAGAGGAAACCTGTGTATGGCATGTTTTCGGCAGCCATGCCTTTTACCGCGGGTTTGATGATTTCGCGCATGATCTTGGCGTGGATGTCCGGCGTGACGACCGGGGCGGGGGAATAGGCGCCCATGCCGCCGGTGTTGGGGCCGGTGTCGCCATCGCCGATACGCTTGTGATCTTGGCTGGAGGCTAGCGGCAGGATGTTTTTGCCGTCGACCATGACGATGAAGCTGGCTTCTTCGCCTTCCAGGAATTCTTCGATTACGACACGCGCGCCCGCTTTGCCGAGTTCGTTGCCGGAGAGCATGTCGTCGATGGCTTTGTGTGCTTCTTGCTGCGTCATGGCGACGACGACGCCTTTGCCCGCGGCAAGGCCGTCGGCTTTGATGACGATGGGCGCGCCTTGTTTTTCCACGTAATCGTGTGCGGCGGCAGCCTCTGAGAAGGTCTGGAAGGCGGCGGTGGGGATTTTGTGCCGCGCCATGAATTGCTTGGCGAAATCTTTGGAGGATTCGAGTTGCGCCGCAGCCTTTGTTGGGCCGAAAATCCGCAGCCCCCTGGCGCGGAAAATATCCACGATGCCTGCGGCCAAGGGTGCTTCGGGGCCTACGACGGTCAAATGGATTTTGTTTTCGGCCGCAAATTTGGCGAGTTCTTCCGGGCCGGTGAGCGGCAGGTTTTCAAGGTTGCGTTCAAGGGCGGTACCGGCGTTTCCCGGTGCAACGTAGACTTTCTGCAAGTTGCGTGTTTGCGCCAAGCGCCATGCCAATGCATGCTCGCGTCCACCGGAACCGATGACGAGAAGTTTCATTTGGTGCTGTCCTTGACTGAAATGCTGGCAGGGAGGCCGGGAAGGTTTTTATTTTTTCCGGAGTCGGCGGGGGCGCGTTTCATGGTTTTCTTTCGTGGTTTGGGTAATGGCGTCATGGGTTCGAGGATGTTGATGACTTTTCGGGCGAGAGCCGCGTCGTCGATATCGAGGATGAAGTGCGATTTTGCGCCCGGATAAGGTGTGCCTACAGCGGCGTTTTTCATCTCCGCAGCCAAGCAATCCCATCGTTTGATGTAGACGGTATTGTCGCAGACGAGTAGTAGTGGTTTGTTATTGACATAGATCATGTACTCGCCAAACATTTTTTTGTGGCGGATTTCTCCCGTGCCGGCGATTTGTTCGCAAACATATTCGATGAAATCGGGCGTACTGGCCATGGCAGCGTCAGTGCCGGAAATGCCGCGCTCCGGTAAAGACCATCGCCAGTCCGTGATCGTTGGCGGCGGCGATGACTTCTTCGTCGCGCACTGAGCCGCCGGGCTGGATGACGGCGGCTGCGCCAGCTTCCGCGAGGACGTCCACGCCGTCGCGGAACGGGAAGAAGGCGTCCGAGGCCACCACGGATCCCGTCAGGGCAAGCCCTGCATTTTTTGCTTTGATGCTGGCGATGCGGGTGGAGTCGACGCGGCTCATCTGGCCCGCGCCCACGCCCAGGGTCATGCCGCCGCCGCAGAAGACGATGGCGTTGGATTTCACGAACTTGGCGACGCGCCAGGCGAAAAGCATGTCTTCGATTTGCGCGGGCGTCGGGGCTTTTTGCGTTACGACTTTCAGGTTTTCAGGCTCGATGTTGAAGTTGTCCGGCGTCTGCGCAAGCAGGCCGCCGCCGACGCGCTTCAGTTCCAGTGCGCGGGCGCCATGGCCGGGCGGGACTTCGAGTACGCGCAGATTCTGCTTTGCTGACAGAAGCGCTTTGGCGGCATCGGTGAAGGCGGGCGCGATCAGTACTTCGACGAAGTGTTTTTTTGCACTCATCGCTTCCACTACGTCGATGTCGACTTCGCCGTTGAAGGCGATGATGCCGCCGAAGGCGGAGACGGTATCGGTCTTGAATGCTTTTTCGTAGGCTTCAAGCAGCCCGGATGCGATGGCTACGCCGCAGGGATTGGCATGCTTGACGATGACGCAGGCGGGCGCGGCAAATGTTTTTACGCATTCCCATGCCGCGTCGGAATCGGCGATGTTGTTGTAGGAAAGTTCTTTTCCCTGCAATTGCCGATAGGTGGCGATGCTGCCGGGCCTTGGCGCGGGTTCGCGGTAGAAGGCGGCCTGCTGGTGCGGGTTTTCGCCGTAGCGCAGGGTCTCGGCGCGGTCGAAGGCCAGTTGCAGGCGTTCGGGGAATTGCGCTGGGGTTGGGGCGGGTTTTTCTGGTTCGGCTTCTATGCCTTCTGCTTCGGCGGTAAGCCAGTTGGCGATCATGCTGTCGTAGCGGGCGGTATGGGTGAAGGCTTTTTTGGCGAGATCGAAGCGGGTGGAAAGTTTCAGCGCGCCATCGCCTGTTTTTAGTTCGTTCAGCACAAGGGCATAATCCGCCGGGTCGGTGACGATTGCCGCGCCAGCGTAGTTCTTGGCGGCGGAGCGCACCATTGCCGGGCCGCCGATGTCGATGTTTTCAATAGCTTCGGCCAGGGTCACGCCGGGTTTGGCGACGGTTTCCCGGAAGGGATAGAGGTTTACGCAAACGAGGTCGATCGTTGGAATGCTGTGCGCTTTGAGTGTTTCCAGATGCGCGGGCAGGTCGCGGCGGGCGAGAATGCCGCCATGCACTTTCGGGTGCAGGGTTTTTACCCGGCCATCGAGCATTTCGGGAAAGCCGGTGTAGTCGCCGATTTCGGTGACAGTGAGTCCCGCGCTTTGCAGGAGTTTGGCGGTGCCGCCGGTTGAGAGGAGTTTGACGCCGAGGGCTGCGAGTCCTTGTGCGAATTCGAGAACGCCTTTTTTGTCGGAAACGGAAATCAGGGCTTGGGTAATTTTCATTTTGGCGGGACAGACGGAATGGATAAGGCCGCAAAAGGCTGGCCTGTTGCGGTGGCCGGGCGGGTAGGGGGGATGTTCGAGACGCTCTGAACGATTCCGTTCGCCATGAGTTTGTCGAAGGGTGCCTTCAGTGTAGACACGGGCTTAGATATGTCAGCGTGAACTGAGTGGGAACTGTCTAGCAGTTCCCTCACAGCAAATCGTGATCGAGGAGTTTACGTCGCAAGGTGTTGCGGTTGATTCCCAGTAACTGGGCAGCGACGCTCTGGTTGCCGTTGGCCCGGTCGAGTACGAACTGGAGCATCGGTCTTTCGGCGCATTTAATTACCATGTTATATATTGCCGCGGGCTTCTCGCCATCGAGATCGCGGAAATATTGTTCCAGTGTGCGCGCGATGGCGTCGGCGATTCCCCCGTCATGGCAAACGTTCATGCAGCCAACTCCCGCGGTGTTCCGGTTTCGTTTACTTCACAATAATGTATGCGGTCGTCGGCTTGCGCCAGGCTGCTGAAGAAGTCGTCGACCGCCGCGCTTTGGGCGTCGTGGCTGGGTAACTGGTTCATGGCGCGGCGGAAGGCCGCTGATCCGGCAAGTCCGCGTGTATACCAGCCGATGTGTTTGCGCGCGATTTTGACTCCGGTTTCCATGCCGTAGAAAGCGTAAAGCTCGTCCAGATGGGCGCGGCAGATCTGATGGATTTCGCTCACCAGCGGCGGGGGCAGTAATTCGCCGTTTGCGAGGAAGTGCTCTATTTCGCGGAAAATCCATGGACGCCCTTGGGCGGCGCGACCGATCATCAGGCCATCAGCGCCGGTGTAGTCGAGGACGAAGCGGGCTTTTTCGGGGGATGTGATGTCGCCATTGGCGATCACTGGTATGCCGATGTGCGTCTTGACTTCGGCGATGGTGTCATATTCGGCGCTGCCCATGTATTGGTCGGCGCGGCTGCGGCCATGGATGGCAATGGCGCGGATGCCGCGATCTTCGGCAATGCGGGCGATGGCCAGCGCGTTCTTGTGGGCGCGGTTCCAGCCTGTGCGGATCTTGAGCGTTACCGGCGTTGTGGGCACGGCGCGCACCACGGCGTCAAGGATGCGTTCGACGAGCGCTTCGTCTTGCATCAGCGCAGAACCAGCCATTACGTTGCAAACTTTTTTGGCCGGACAGCCCATGTTGATGTCAATGATCTGCGCCCCGTGCTCGACGTTGTGGCGCGCGGCTTCGGCCAACATTGTGGGATCGGCGCCGACGATCTGTACCGGGACGGGACCCGGCTCGCTTGCGTGGTCGGCGCGGCGGCGCGTCTTGACGCTGCCGTACAGCAGCGAATTGGCGCTAACCATTTCTGAAATCGCCAGCCCCGCACCCATCCGCTTGCATAGCTGGCGGAAGGGGCGATCCGTTACCCCGGCCATGGGAGCAACGAACAGGTTGTTACGCAGGGTAAAACCGGCAAACTGCATGAGCGGACGAAAATGGGGGAAAGAACTGCAAGAGCAATTATTCTACCTTAAGGATTGCATTTAGTGGCGGCGGAAACGTACAAGATAGTGGACAAGCCGAAATGTGGAACAAAAAACATATAGGCTCAATGTATATGGTTCGCGGCTATGTGCGGATATGGAAAGTTCATTTTAAGTGCGATCTTTGTCATGCGATGAAAATCATACGGTCAGGAAAGTTGTTGATTTGTTTTGTATGTATCGTAAAATCGAAGCATTTTCGTTAAATATTGATTTTTCAGTAAAGCATTTCATTGCTTCTCTGTGGTTTATATTATTGTATTGATATTTTAAAAGGCACATAATATGCCGAAAATATCCATCGGATACGTTCTTTTTTATTCGCGCATCAAGGCTTCGATCTCGTCTGTTTCGCGCGGCGCGCCATTGGTGAAATATTCGCCGCCTTCGGTAGTGACCAATATGTTGTCCTCGATGCGGATGCCGATATTCCAGAAAGTCTCTGGTACGTCGTCGCTGGCGCGGATATAGCAGCCGGGTTCGATGGTAAACACCATGCCAGGCGCGAGCGGACGCCATTGGCCATCGATTTTGTATTGACCTACATCGTGCACATCCATACCGAGCCAATG
>JAIRWW010000224.1 GCA_031268685.1 Azoarcus sp. | reverse complement strand
CTGCTCATCGAAAACTAACTCCGGTTGGAAACCTCCCCCTTCAGGGGGAGAATCACGCACGGGAGGGGTGTAACCCCGCACCAGCCTTGTCGCCCGGTTACGGGCGTGGATTGAAACATTGCTGCGTTTCCGGTATGGCTATCCGTGTTTCACGAACCAGGCTTTGCATGGCTGCGGCGAAACCGTGCGCGAATGAGGCGGGGTCGTTTAGTCCGAGCTGTTTCATTCGCGCGCGCGGGGCCGGGTCGGGAGCTAGCGGCGTGTCATGCGCCAGATGCCGCGCCAGCGCGATATATTCTTCTGCGCTATGCACGATCCAGTGCGTCATGCCTACCGCTTCCAGCAAAGCTGTGGCGCGGCGCGACCATGGCAAGGGGCTGTCGAGGACGAGGCAGGGCTTGCCCATCCACAGGGCGGCGGGCAAGGCCGGGTCGCCGCTGTCGATAGGCGGGCACAGGCCGACGTCGACGGATTGCCACAAGCGGCATAATTCTTCCTCGGTTACGGCCCGCGTGAAGCGCAGCCGTTCCAGGGCGATGCCGGCATGGGCGAAGTGACCGCGAATGAACTCTTTTGCTTCGTGCCCTAATGTCCCGAGGTTGACCAGCAGCGTGGCTTCGGCATGTGTTTTGAGAACTTCGGCAAAAAGCCGCCATCCATCGCTGCCGATCCGGTTTGCGGTGTCGAGGCAGGCAAAGGCCGGGCCGGATGGGGCAGGCGCATCGAGGGGAAATTCCTGGAAGTCGTACACTTCGCCCAGTCCGGGAAGCGGCACGCATGGCAGTTGCCCTTCTACGCCCAGAGCCGCTCCGGCCAGGGTCAGACATGTGGGCAGCACTGGCGGCAGGGGCGTTTCGCCCCATAGCAGCTTGTGGGGAATTTGCGCTTGAGCAAACAGGGTAAGCCTGTCCTTCAGGCCGTAGGCTTCGAGGTCGATCAGGATGTCTGGCGCGATTTCGTGCAGGTATTTGAGTGTGGTGTCGTCGTTGTTGTGAGAGATGATGGTGATTGCGTCGAACAGGAGAAGGTTCAGACTGGCGTTGGCAGGTGTGCCTAATGGTTCGGCGATGCGCTTGTCGCTGCAAAGTAAAGTCAGTACAAAATCCTGGGCTGGCAGATGGTCGAGCAGGGCGGCGAGCCGTCCAAGACGGGCTTCGCGGACGATGTCGCCAAGTATGAAGGCAATATGTATCGGCGCAGCCTCTGGTTTTGCGTCGGCTGTATTTGCGGCGGCTGTACCGGTATCCCGGAAACTTTCAGGCGTCAGGCCAGCGAGCCGACTTTGTATTCGTTCCAGGGTGGCAATCAGGCGCTCGCCGTTCAAGTCTGTCCAGGCGAAGCCGCACACCGCCAGCAGGTCGTCTTCCATGCCTGCCGAAAAACGCTGGCATGCCATGGCGAGCCTGTCGACATCGCCGCGTTGTGCCAGCATGGCAATGAGGGAATGCAGGATATTGTCGCGCGCGGGGGAGTTCACGCTGGCGGCGCTTTCGAGCAGGGTGACTGCTTCTTCTCCCCGTCCGGTCAGGAACAGGCTTTGCGCCAGAGCGGGATAGGCCATCCACAAATCGGGTCTGGCAGCCAATGCTTCGCGCAGATATTCCGCGGCGAGCGCCGCTTCGCCTGCTTGCAGGAAGCTCTCGCCCAAGGCCGCCATGAGATCGGCCCTGCCGGGGTCGAGTTTTTGCGCGTGTGCGAAAAAATCGCGGGCATCATTGTTCTTTCCCGTGCGGGCGCGGATGAAGGCTCGCCATGCAGGCGGCTGCGGGTCTTCCGGCCTTTGGTATTGCAGATTGGAGAAAATAGCGTCCGCTTCGGTGAAACAGCCGGAATCGAATGCTTCGATTCCCCATGACATTTGTTTTTCCTGGTCTATGCGGGCGTCTGTCCGGGCGTCTGTCTCATCGTGGGAAGATGCCGCGGCGCTTCCTGTCGCGTACATTGCCCGTGCGTATTCCATGGCAGCCATATTGTTTGTTTTTGTCACTGCCAGTTTTTCCGGGTGCTGGAATGCGACAACCTGGAATATTTCCCCCGTCAGTACCGGCACGAAGATGGTCTGTTTTGGCTTGGCGAATTTCGTGATGGCGCAGATGGAATCGTAGAAGCAAACGCTGGCGATTTCTTGCCGGTAGCCGGACAGGAATGGCGATTTGTCGGCAATGGGTAAAAAATCGTCCGCATCGAAGTAGCCGTAATTCACCGTATCGGCAAAACGTTTGAAAAATTCGATCGAGCTGTCTTTTTTGTACAGGCCGCCGCCCCATGTTTTGCCGAAGCTGGTGTGCAGGTCTTCGACGATGTATATCCCTCCGGGGTTCAGTTTATTGAACAGGTTGATGAAAGCCGCAATGACGTCCGCGCATTGATGGGAGCCGTCGTCGATGATGATGTCGAATTTAGTGCCCGCGAACCGGCTGTTGATGAAATCGACATCGGTGGCGCTGCCGTGGTGGAAATGAATGCCGCTGCTGAAATCAAGTTCGAGGCATTGGCGGGCGATGTCCACGCCGTGAAGCGTCGAGCCTGGCGGAAGGTATTTTTTCCATATTTCCAGCGATCCCCCGTTCTGTACGCCGATTTCGAGCAGGCTGAGAGCTTGTCCGGCATCGAGATGGCGAGCGAGAATTTGATCGTAGATGAATGGATAATGCGACCATTTGTTTGAAGCAAAACCGTGATGGGCGCAGTAGATGCTGCAATAGTCCTGTTTTTGCCAGATACGCTCGCTTGCCATGTCCGCTTTTGCTCCTGTGCGTTGTGCCGTCCGCCGCCGGTTTTATCTTGAAAACCCTGAACAATGCTCTTTGTCATGCGCTTGTCGAAGGGCATTTCCCATGGAATCGCGGGTTTCAACAGGCCCTGCCCGAGCGGCGCTTGTGTATTCGGTTGCCGTGTCGATAAATCGGGGTTTCTCTCATTTCGTCTTGCTTTCGCACCAGCGCCGCCACATTCCCTGGAATGCCGTCTCCAGGCTTCGGGCCATGCGCGGCGCATCGAGCAGCGGACTGGCGAGCATGCGTTCGCGCAAGCCTGAGCGCAGCGTCTTGAGCCGTTCGTGGTCATGGGCGAGCCTTACCGCGATATCGACATAGGCATCGGCGCTGTCCGCAACGAGTTCGTGCAATCCGACGTTTTCCAGTATCGCCTTGCCCATGCGCGCGCAGAGGTGCTCGCCAGGCCAGGTAACGAAGGGCGTCCCCATCCAGATGGAATCGTAACCAGTGGTGCCGCCGTTGTAGGGAAAGGGGTCGAGTCCAAGGTCGATCTCGTTATAGCTCTCGTAATATTGCAATTTCGGCACATAGCCGCGAAATGCCAACTGCCGGGGATCGACGCCGTAGCGCTCGAATTTGCCGGAGAAATAGCGGATGGTGTCGTCGTCCTTGCCGCCGATGGCGACCAGAATCAGGCGAGCTTCCGGTAATTGAATAAGTATGCGGCTCCATAGTTCAATTGTTTTCTCGCTCGCTTTGCGAAAGTGATTGAGACAGGCGAAAGTGAAAGGCGCTTGCAGACGCTCGCAGGGCAGGCCGGGTTCGATGGCCGCGTCGCTGATTTTGGTGCGCACGCCGTAACAATCCGGCAGCGGCCAGGGCGTCTCCGAACACCAGTCGCCTTTTTCCAGTACAGGATCCGGGGGAATGATGATGTAGTCCATCGCCGTCATGCCGCTGGTGCCGGGGAATCCTAGCCAGCTCACTTGTATGGGCGCTGGTTTGCGCGCGACTACGCTGGAACGCCCGCCGTCCGTGAAACCATTGAGATCGATCAGGATGTCGATTTCATCGCCTTCGATCAGCTTGGCCAGCGAGTCGTCGCCGATACCGGCGACGGTTCGCCAGTGGTCGGCATACGATTTGATTTCCTGCGTGATATCGTCTTCTTCGGAAAAGTTGTAGTAGATGAAGGTTTCCAGCGCTTCGTGATCGATATGCGGGAGAAACGGCAGAATGAAGGCCGAAACCGGGTGCCGGCGCATGTCTGAGGATAGCCAGCCGATGCGTAGCCGCCGTTCTGGGTCGCGGTCGCGGCTGGCGAAACTGTTTGTGCGCAGTTGGGGGCGGAAGATTCGTTCATCCATGGCGCGGGCGACCGACAGGATGTCCGCCGCGCTGGCCGAAGATGTGCTCAGTTGTGACCACAGCGCCTTGCTGTAGGCCGTCTGTGCCTGTGGCTGGCGCTCCCTGACGCGATCGAGCAGCGCCAGAGCTTCGTCGTGGCGTCCCTGGTCGTTGTACCAGGTTGCCAGATGCAACAGGGCATTGATGTTGTCCGGGTCTTTTTCGAGGATGGTGTCCGCGGCCTTGTGTATTTTTTCGCTCTCGCCGCTCCGGGTATAGACCGCCAGCAGCACATTCCAGGCGTTGATGTTGTCGGGGTTGCGCTCGATGGCCATTTCCAGGCTTTCGCGCGCCATCGGCGTCCAGTATTTTTGCGTGAACATGACGCCGAGTTTTTCGAGGATCCAGTCTTCATCTACGTCGAGCGCATGCAGGCGCGTCATGGTGTCGATTGCGGCCAGGGCATCGCCGCTCATGACCAGGGCGACGGCGAGTTTGGCCTGGACGTCTACCTGTTCGGGGGCAGAATCTGCCGCCTGTCCGAAAAATTTTGCCGCTTCCAGCGTATCGCCTCGCGCCCATGCCAGATCACCTGCCAGATCGTAAGTGCTTGCCGCCGTCGGAGCCAGGGAGAAAAGGGTTTGCAGGCAGTCGATGGCCTCATCGAGCATGTTCTTCTGTTTGTACAGATGACAAAGCGAGAGCCAGGCATCCGGGTAGCGCGGCGCCAGGGCTGTGGCTCTTTTGAAAGCCGCCAGTGCTTCGTCGAGTTCGCCCAATTGCTGACAGACAAGCCCGAGCAGGCAGTAATGCGCGCTTTGCGGATTAGGCTGGCGCACGACTTCCCGCAAGATGGATTTGGCTTTGTGCCAGTCGCCTGCCTGCACGTAGCCGCCGCTCAGGCTGCACAACACGCCGGTATCGCGGGGGGCGAGGCGGCGCGCGGCGAGCAGATGGGCGAGTCCGTCTTTTGTCTGGCCAATGCGCCCGAGGGTTTCGCCCAGGCGTTGGCGGTAAAGGGCGTTTTCCGGCTGCAATTGCACTGCGTGCCCGAAAAAGGTGGCTGCCGTATCTGCCTGTCCGATGCCCGCGGCGACTTTGCCCAGACCGTACCAGCCTTGATGAGCTTGCGGCGATAGGGTGACGGCTTGCTCGAACAGCGCGCCCGCGCTGGCGTAATCCATCTTGTCAATTGCCTTGCCTGCCTTGGTGAGTAAATGCTTCAGCTTGACAGACGACATATATGCCTCCGGGCATGCGCGAGGCACGAGTCTCGCTATTCATGATGGGATAGACAAGATAAACAATTCACAAGCCAGCGGGTTTTTGCGGCGCGGGGCGGCCTGTGGATATGGTGTACGGGGCCTGGTTTTGCCTGGAATGCGTATTGCGGATGAATTTGGCTGGCACGCTAAGTGCTTGGGGAAGTGCAAAGGCTCCGTGTGGCGTGTTCGCTGCCGTATCGGCAAAATTGACCGCAGCGCGTGGAAGCCCGGTCAATTCTCTCCATAGGAGAACGCGAAATGCCCCAAATCATCAACACCAATATTTCATCGCTCAATGCGCAACGGAATCTGAATACTTCGCAAGGAGCCTTGAGTACTGCGCTGCAACGGCTTTCTTCCGGCCTGCGGGTCAATAGCTCCAAGGATGATGCAGCCGGTCTGGCGGTGGCCGAGAAGATGAATTCGCAGGCGCGCGGCATGACCGTGGCCATACGCAATGCCAACGATGGCATTTCGCTGGCGCAGACTGCCGAAGCGGGAATGAACGTCGTCGGCGAACACCTGCAACGGATGCGCGATCTGGCGGTACAGGCGGCTTCGGGGCAATACGATTCCGACAACCGCATAGCATTGAATACTGAATACGACCAATTGAAGTCGGAAATCGACCGCGTAGTCAGCGCCACCAATTTCAACCAGAAAATGCTTTTGGATGGAACATTTGCGAGCGGCGTGACTTTCCAGGTCGGTGCGACCACGACCGGCGAATCGCAGATCGACATCAGTATTGGAAAGGTAGATACCAGCGTCCTGGGCGCCGATATCAGTGCGGATGCAGATACCGCATTGAGTGCGATTTCCAAGATCGACGACATGATCAACATCTTGAATACCAACCGTGCCGCGCTGGGCGCGGTTCAAAACCGCTTCAAGGGCGTGTTGGATCAATTGGCGGCTGCGCACGAGTCTACCGAAGCGGCGCGCAGCCGGATCATGGATGCCGATTACGCTGACGAAACCGCGCAGCTTGCACGCGCGCAGGTGCTGCAACAAGCTGGCGTCGCCATGTTGTCGCAGGCCAACGCCTTGCCGCAGAACGTGCTGCGGCTATTGCAAGGGTGATGTGCATATGTTTAGGGAATGGAGTAGCCGGATGTGCTGGCAGCGCGACATTTTTCACGTGATATTTTTTGTGCAACTTTGTGGAAAATACCTGTGTGCACTTCAAAAAAACGCGGCGCCCTAAAGTAATCCGGCCTTTAGCCGTTACCGCAAACAAGCAGACAAGCTGTGGTCGGAACCGGAAGCCGGATAGCCGCCCAGAGTCACGCTCTCGCTAACGGTGACTATCTCTGGAGGAGAAACTAAAATGGCACAAATCATCAATACCAACATCCCGTCGCTCAATGCCCAACGGAATTTGAACACTTCTCAAGATACGCTGACCAGTGCATTGCAGCGGCTTTCTTCTGGCTTGCGAGTCAATAGTTCCAAGGACGACGCTGCTGGTCTGGCGGTGGCCGAGAAGATGAACTCGCAGGCGCGCGGCATGACCGTGGCAATCCGCAATGGCAACGACGGCCTGTCGCTGGCGCAGACCGCCGAGGCGGGGATGAACGTCGTCGGCGAACATCTGCAACGGATGCGCGACCTGGCGGTGCAGGCGGCTTCGGGGCAATATGACGAAGCTAACCGCAGTGCGCTGAATACTGAATATCAGCAATTGAAGTCCGAAATCAATCGTGTGGTCAGCGCCACCAATTTCAACCAGAAAGGTCTTCTGGACGGGACATTTTCGGGTGGCGTGACTTTCCAGGTCGGTGCGACCACGACTGGCGAATCGAAGATCGACATCAGTATCGCCAAAGTGGATACAGCTGCTCTGTCGGCGGTGCTTAGCGGTTCGACAGGAGCTGATTCATTGAGCGCGATCTCCCAGATCGACGACATGATCACCACGCTGAACACCAACCGGGCAGCGTTGGGCGCTGTGCAGAACCGTTTCAAGGGCGTGCTGGATCAACTGGCGGCGGCGCACGAAAACACCGAAGCGGCGCGCAGCCGGATCATGGATGCCGACTACGCTGCCGAAACCGCCAAGCTGTCGCGCTCGCAGGTGTTGCAGCAAGCTGGCGTCGCCATGTTGTCGCAGGCCAACGCCATGCCGCAGAACGTGTTGTCGCTATTGCGATAGCGCTGGCTGGCGGCGCTTGGCAGTTGATTAGGTAAGCCGGGAGTGCCAGCCCATGGCTGGCACTCCCTTTCGGCCACGTCAGAGGGGAATTGACCGTGGATATCAGCTTGAACAATCTGGGGGCTTTCGGCGCGGGGACGCCTTATCGCGTGCCTGGCGCACCAGGGAGCGAAGCTGCCGTGAATGCGGCGGCTACCAATACAGACGCAACTACCAAGGCGGCGGAAGCGGCCACAAATTCGGCGCGCGTACAGGAACAGGCGGCGAATCAAAATGAACAGGAACAGTCTGTACGGGAAAGCGTGGAAAAACTCAACGAATTTATTCGTCCCTATGTAACTTCATTGCAATTTTCTGTCGATAAGGATGCGGGCAAATTCGTAGTGAAAATTCTGGATACCGAAACCAAGGAAATCATAAAACAGTTTCCTTCTGAAAAAATTCTTGCTCTGGCCAAAGCTTTGAGCGAAGCAATGAGCAAACCGGAAGGCTTGCTGGTGGAACAGGACGCGTAGAGCGCCTGTGGCGGGTAGCTGATTTTCGCGGGCAGCACATGCGGAATCAGGTGTTATCGGCAACTGGGGGAGGAAACCATCATGGCAGGCATTCAAGCGTCGTGGAGCGCGATGGGTGTAGGTTCCGGGCTGGATCTGGAAGGGCTGTTGAAAGGCTTGATGCTCGTCGAGCGGGAACCTCTTGATCGTCTGGACTCGCAGCTGTCTTCCTATAACACCCAGATTTCCGCCATGGGAACGCTCAAGAGCAAACTCTCGGCCCTGCAAACCACCGCCCAGGGCATGAAACCGGCAGTGCTGCAATCGGCGCTCGATAAATTCGGCACTTACACGGGCAAGCTCGGCGATGAGGGTGTTGCGGGCGCGACCATAGGCGCGGGCGCCAAGACCGGCTCCTATAGCCTGGAAGTGACCGCACTTGCCCAGGCGCAGAAAGTGCGCATCGACGATGATAATGTCAATATAGGCGGCCAGATCGATTTCAAATTCGAGAAAGATCCGTCGAAAAATTTCTCCGTGACGCCATCAGGCAGCAGTCTTGCATCGGTAGCCAATGCCATCAACCAGGCGGGCAAGGGCGTGACTGCCACCGTCGTCAATGGCGGCGCCAATGGCCCGCAATTGGTATTGACAGGCGAGGAGGGCGCGGTTAATGAGTTTACCGTGAGCGGCGCGGGGATCACCGGTGCGGCCGATAAAGTGCAGACGGCGCAGGATGCGGCTCTGAAAATCGACGGCATCGAAATCGCCAGTTCTTCCAATAAAGTGGAAAACGTGATCGAAGGCGTGACGCTCGAACTGAAGGCGACCAATGTCGATGCACCCACGACGCTGTCGGTGGTGGCAGAGTATGGCGAAAAGACCAAGACAGCGCTGGAAGGCTTCATAAAGACCTTCAATGAGGCGGTCAATAACGTCAAGGCACTAGGGGAATACGATAGCGAAACCAAGAAAAAAGGCGATCTCAACGGTCATCGCATACTGCGGGAAGCACAAAGCGAACTGCGCGAGCTAGCCTCCCTGCAAAGCACTACTCTGGACAAAAATGGCGATGCCATGTCCCTGTCGAAACTGGGCATTACTTTCCAGAAAGATGGCACGCTTGCGCTCGACAGCGACAAGCTTGCCAAGGCGGTCAGCGACGATCCGGTCAGTGTGACCAACTTCATTGCCGAAATCGGCAATCGTTTCAATACCGGCCTCGACAAACTCTCCGGTACCGGCGGAACGGTGCAATCGGCCTCGGACAGCCTGAAAACCAGCGTCAGCAACCTGGAAAAGCGCAGATTGGTACTTGAAGACCAGATACAGTCGACCGAAGCGCGTTACCGTAAACAATTCAGCGCGCTCGACGTGCTGGTAGCGAAAATGAACTCGACAAGCTCTTATCTGGCGAAACAGCTGGCTTCAATTACCAAATAAGCCGCGGGAAACTGCTGCGGTTCCTTCCTTCCTTTCTTTCAATTGATGCAGGAGTTTTCCCATGTTCAGCAGTCGTACAAATCCGGCCAGGAGCTACGCGGATATCGATCGTGAATCCGACATTGCCACAGCCAGTCCGCACCGGCTGATCGTACTGTTGTTCGAGGGGGCCGAGACCGCGATCAACGTTGCCAGGGTTCATGCGGAAAAAGGCAACATCGCAGAGCGTGGAGCCAGTCTTTCCAAGGCCATCGACATTATCAGCAACGGACTGAAGGTCAGTCTGGACATGCGCAAGGGGGGGGAATTATCAGCCCGGCTGAGCGCGCTTTACGACTACATGGTTTCGCGGCTGCTGTGGGCGAACATGAAAAACGACATTGCCGCCATGCGGGAAGTGCTCACCTTACTCGGCGAAATCCACGGGGCCTGGAGCCAGATTGACCCCGACAAGCAGAAGAAAGCATGATGTCTGGCCGGGAGCGGATTGGAGCCCGTTTTACGATGAATTTCGAGGAATTCGATTTGATAGACAGAGTAGCGCTGTATGTACTGCCCGCGCTCCTGTCTTCGCCTGATGCGCGAAAGAATCTGAGCAGCAAAACGATTGTCCACGAAGCACGCCAGATCGCCGAAGCTTTCGTCGCCTCCGCAACGCTGAACATGGATGCGGACGAAGACTGAGCCATGCGGGCCGCGGCCTTGCGGCCCATACCCGCCATGGAGCAAAAAAAACGCCGGTAAACCGGCGTTCTCAGGGACGGCTGTGCCGTCTTGTTCGTTATTGGTTTTATAGTCCTCGCTGTTCCATGAGGTGAGTGATGGCCTCGAACAGGCCGGTTTGGGGCACTGAAATCGGTGCTTGGTTTGATTCATAACTGCCAATCAGCACCGCCAGCACTTCCAACTCGTCGCCTTCCGGCGTGCCGGGCACGGCTTCCCAAAGATCGTTGACACGGGCCATGGCAGCGTTATAGTCGTCTTCGGTGTGAATGGGCTTGATGTTCATATAGAAAAAACTCCGCGTGCTCGCCTTTGTTTACGGCGTCAAACTGCGGTACTTGAACGCTCGATACAGGACATATTCCCGGATTCGCCGCTGCCGTAGTGGAATAATGCGGGGCTTTCGCTCATTGGTGTAACGCATCGGCCTGTTGCGGGAACGTCCGGACGGGGTCATGGTCGCAACATATGTATTGCGGCGATGGCTCGCCACGGCATTCCCGCGCGGAGCGCATGTATTTGGCAATGGGCGGGATAAAAAGAGGCCGTGTCTACATTAAGCCGTCACGTGCGAGTTGATTTACAATAAAGTCGCTTGTTGCAATGCGTGGTTGTTGTGAATCGCGGCACGATCCGAAGCATGTGGATCGCGGCGTAGTTTACGGCCCGATAAACCTGACTAACCATAACTCAAGGGGGTATCCATGCCTGAAGTAGTCAAAGCGAGAAGGGGGCGGCCGCCCTATGAACGGCCCGTGAAGCAGATGGTTTCATTGCGGATGGATATCGACGTGCTCGAAGGC
>JAIRWW010000057.1 GCA_031268685.1 Azoarcus sp. | reverse complement strand
GGCGGGCGGTCCCATGCCGGCGGCGGTGCAATATATACGGACCATATCGACTCCGGCGGAGGAATGAAATCCATGAAAGCGTCGAAGTCATGGCTCGTTCTTTGGCTGGGCGTGCTGTGTGGCCAGCCTGTCGCCAGCTTTGCTGCCGATCAGGCGCTCGACGGTGTTATGCAGTCGCCCGCCGCCGATTCTGACAGCCTTGCCGTTGATCCATTCTCAGCCGATCCAAGCGCCGCCGGCAATCCGGCGGCGGAGCCGCTGGCCTGGCTGGACCGTATAGCCTCGGCCAGTCAGCGCCTGAATTACATTGGCACCTTCAGTTACCAGGCGGGAAGGCGGCTGGAGACTTCCCGCATTGCGCATCGCTATGCCAATGGAGAAGAAAGTGAACGCCTGGAGGTGCTCGACGGCAGTCCGCGGGAGGTCGTCCGCAGAGGCAGTGAGGTTCGTTGCCTGCTGCCCGCGCAGCGCACGGTCATCATCAGCCGGGTCGGCTCCCGCAGCGTTTTTCCGGGGCGTTTGCTGGAAAGCTATGCCGGGCTGGCGGGCAACTACAACGTCCGCCTTGGCGAGACTGGGCGCATTGCCGCCCACGAGGCTCGGAAAGTGGTGCTCGAACCTCGGGACGGGCTGCGCTTCGGTCATGTGCTGTGGGTCGAGACGCATAGCGGCCTGCTCCTCAAGTCGCAGGTGATCGATGCACGCGGTGAGGTGGTTGAGCAATTCGCCTTCAGCGATGTGCGCATAGGCGGCGATATCGGCGACGAACTGCTCGCGGCTCAGGCCAAGCCCCAGGAAGACTGGAGCGTGATCGATATGGGAAACGGCGTCGCAGGTCAGGCTGATAATGACAAAAGTATTGGAGAGCCTTTGCCAGGGTTCGCGCTGATCTCGAAAGTGCATCACCACAATGGCGGCACTGTGCAGATGGTTTTCAGCGACGGCCTGGCGGCGATCTCGGTTTTCGTCGAATCGGCGGAGGCCGGGGCGGAGGCTCGCGGCGGGTTTCCCGGAGGAGGGGCCGTACACGCCTTTGAGCGCATTGTCGATGGACAGCGGATAACGGTTCTCGGCGAAGTGCCGGCGCGCGCCGCGCAACAAGCGGCTGAAGCCATGGATGCGGCGGTTCGCAAATGATCGAGGCCAAGGCTGTGGTCATCCGCGCTGATGAAGGAAAAGCATGGGCGCGGCTGGTCGGGCATAGTGGCGGCTGCGGGCATTGCGACGAGCCTGGAGGCTGCCATGCGCCGCGTTTCGCGGAAATGTTCAAAAGCAGCGATAAGGTTTTTTCCGTCGATGATCCGCTTGGCCTGCATGTGGGAGAGCAGGTGAAGGTGCTTATCGACGATGGCCTGCCGTTGAGGGCGGCGATGGCGAGTTACGGCTTGGGTACGGCGCTGGTGCTGGCTGGGGCCTTGCTGGGTGTTTGTCTGGCGCCGCCGGCGTGGGCCGATGCGGCCTCGGCTGCGGGGGCCGTGACCGGGCTTCTATCCATGGTGTTCGTTTTGCGTTATCGTGCCCGCCGACGGGGCGCGGCTGTCTGGCGCTTGCGCCTTGAGCGAAGTTCTGAACAATCCCCATCCCTTCGGGTTGAGCCTGTCGAAGTCCATGATTCCACAGAGAATACCCTTCGGCTAGCTCAGGGCGGACGAAATTGTTCAGCGCTTTATCAAAAACTGACTCCGGTTAGAAACCTCCCCCTTCAGGGGGATAATCGGGCACGGGATGGGCGTAAGCCCGCCGCAGTCTTGTCGCCCGGTTACGGGCGTGAATTGAAACGTGAGCGGGATGGCGGCGAGGCTGCCGGGCGCCCGGGGCAAGGCGTTTGAACGCGCGCGTATTCACGGTATTGAGCCGCCAGTGGTGCCATTTGTGCCATGAACTGATCGCGGCGCTGGAACCGCTGGCGATTCGCCATGGCTGGCGTATCGAGGTCGTCGATGTCGACGAAGACCCGGCCCTGGAAGCGCGCTGGAACGAATGCGTGCCTGTTTTGCTCGCTGGTGAGCGGGAAATTTGTCATCACCGTCTCGACACGGAAGCCGTGGATGCATTTTGCAGGGCTTTTCCGCTAGAATCCGACGATTTGCCCGGCTAGCCCGCCCTTTGCCGAGGCAAAGGGAATGTCTCAGGCCGAAAGCATGCTCCACATCCGTAATTTTTCCATCATCGCCCACATCGATCACGGCAAGTCTACGCTTGCCGATCGCCTCATCCATTTTTGCGGCGGGCTTTCCGAACGCGAGATGGAAGAACAGGTGCTCGACTCGATGGATATCGAGCGCGAGCGCGGCATTACGATCAAGGCACAGACGGCGGCCTTGCAATATCGTGCCCGTGACGGGCAGCTCTACAACCTCAATCTGATCGACACGCCGGGACACGTCGACTTTTCCTACGAAGTCAGCCGCTCGCTGTCGGCGTGCGAGGGTGCCTTGCTGGTAGTGGATGCCTCGCAGGGTGTTGAGGCGCAGACGGTGGCCAATTGCTATACCGCGCTCGATCTGGGCGTGGAAGTGGTGCCTGTGCTCAACAAGATCGACCTGCCAGCTGCCGATCCCGACAATGCGCGGGCCGAAATCGAGGATGTCATTGGTGTTGATGCTTCGGAGGCTGTGGCGTGCTCGGCCAAGACCGGTCTCGGGGTCGAAGATGTGCTGGAATTCATCGTCGCCCGCATTCCGCCGCCCGAAGGCAGGCCGGACGGGCCGCTGAAAGCCCTCATCATCGACTCGTGGTTCGACAATTATGTCGGAGTCGTCATGCTGGTCAGGGTTTTCGATGGCGTGCTGCGGGTGAAAGACCGCATTCTTTTGATGTCGACCGGCGCGCAGTATCCGTGCGATCAAGTCGGGGTGTTTACGCCGCGCGCCGTGGGGCGCGAACAGCTCGCCGCAGGCGAGGTGGGTTTCGTCATTGCCGGTATCAAGGAGCTGGAAGCGGCGCGGGTGGGCGATACGCTGACGCTGGCGGCGCGTCCGGCTGGCGAAGCCTTGCCGGGTTTCAAGGAAATCAAGCCGCAGGTTTTCGCAGGCTTGTATCCGGTGGAGTCTTCCGAATACGACCAATTGCGCGATTCGCTTGAAAAGCTGCGCCTGAACGACGCTTCCCTCCGTTTCGAGCCGGAGGTTTCGCAGGCGCTCGGCTTCGGTTTTCGCTGCGGCTTTCTGGGGCTGTTGCACATGGACATCGTGCAGGAGCGGCTGGAGCGCGAGTTCGACATGGATCTCATCACCACCGCGCCGACGGTGGTCTATGAGGTCGTGCTCAACAGCGGCGAAGTCATCCATGTCGAAAATCCGGCCAAGCTGCCCGAGGCGGGCAAGTACCAGGATATCCGCGAGCCTATCATCACTGCGACAATCTTCATGCCGCAGGATTATGTCGGCCCGGTCATCACGCTGTGCAACCAGAAGCGTGGCTCGCAGATCGACATGCGTTATCACGGACGTCAGGTGCAACTCGTCTATGAATTGCCGATGAATGAAGTGGTGATGGATTTTTTTGACAAGCTGAAATCTGTGTCGCGCGGTTATGCCTCGCTCGATTACGAGTTCAAGGAATATCGTTCGGCGGATCTGGTCAAACTCGACATGATGGTGGGCGGCGAAAAGGTCGATGCGCTCTCGGTAATCGTGCATCGCGCCAGCGCCCAATACCGTGGCCGCGAGTTGGCCGCCAAGCTGCGGGGTTTGATTCCGCGCCAAATGTTCGATGTTGCTGTGCAGGCGGCCATTGGTTCGCACATAATCGCGCGCGAGACGATCAAGGCATTGCGCAAGAATGTGCTCGCCAAGTGCTACGGCGGTGACATTACCCGTAAGAAAAAATTGCTCGAAAAGCAGAAAGAGGGCAAGAAGCGCATGAAACAGGTCGGAAATGTCGAAATTCCGCAGGAAGCCTTCCTTGCCGTGCTGAGAACGGACGAAGGCAAATGAAGAAAGTCCTGGATAATTCCCCCCTGCTCTGGCTGGGCTTGATCCTTGCCCGTGGCTCTATGGGGATGCCCTTTGGGCGAACGGGATTGTGCGGAGTTTCACGAAGCGTGTCCGGCATAGTTGAACGATAGGAGTCGATGTGGATTTTTCCAGTGTCAATCTCGCCTTGGTGCTGCTCGTGCTGCTGTTTACCACGGGTGCCTTGTGGGCGGCGGATCGCTTTTACGCCAGGGCGCGGCGTGCGCCAGATGCTCCATCGCCGGGATGGGTGGAATGGGGCGCCGCCTTTTTCCCGGTCGTGCTGGCCGTCTTCGTCCTGCGTTCATTCATTGTCGAACCGTACAAGATTCCTTCCGGTTCAATGATTCCGACGCTGCTGGAAGGCGATTTCATCCTGGTGAACAAATTCGCATATGGCATACGCCTGCCGGTGATAGACGCCAAGATTTTCGATGTCGGTCTTCCTCAGCGCGGTGAAGTCATGGTTTTTCGCTATCCTCGTGATCCGTCGCAGAGTTACATAAAGCGCGTGGTGGGCCTGCCGGGCGACAAGGTCGATTACACCGACAAACGCCTCAGTATCAACGGCGAGCCGGTACCCGTTACGGCGGCTGGCCGCTACCATCACGTCAAGGCTTCTTATTATTCGCCGAAGTACACTGAAAGACTTGGCGAGGTCGAGCATGACATTTTGCTCGAAGACGACGCGCCATCGTATGTTCCGGGCGCGAAGAATTTCAGGTTCCGCGAAAACTGCACATATACCGTGCGCGGGTTCAGTTGTATGGTACCGGCTGGGCATTACCTGGTCATGGGCGACAACCGTGACAATAGTGCCGACAGCCGGGTGTGGGGGTTTGTGCCTGAGGGGAACATAGTCGGGCGGGCTTTCTTCATCTGGTTCAATTTCGACGACCTGGGACGTGTCGGACGCTTTCATTGACCGTTGAGAAGGAGCTGTGATGAGATTCCGCCAGCACGGTATAAGCCTGATCGGCATGATTCTCGTGGTGATCTTGGTCTGCGTGGTTTTGTTGGTCGGACTCAAGATGGTTGGCCCCTACAAGGAATATTTTTCGTTGAAGCACATCATTGCGCAGGTTGCCAGCGAAGCTGGCAGCGATGTGTCCGATTCCGAATTGCGCAAAAGATACGAGCGTCAGGCCATAGTCGATGGCATCAGCCAAATAAAGCCGGGCGATCTCGCCATTCGCAGGGCTGGCGGAGGCATCGTGATCGAGGCCGAGTACTCGCACAAGGTGCCGCTTGTCAGCAATATCAGCCTGCTGTTCGATTTCAAGGCATCCAGTAAAGACGACAGCAAATGAAAGAGTTCATCGACCGCCTGCAAGAGCGCATCGGCCATGTTTTTGCCGATAAGGCATTGCTTGAACAAGCATTGACCCATCGCAGCGCTGGGCAATTCAATAACGAACGGCTCGAATTCCTCGGCGATAGCGTGCTTAATTGCGCAATGTCTATCGCGTTGTTCGGGCGCTTTACCGATTTGCGCGAAGGTGAAATGTCGCGCGCGCGCGCTTCACTGGTCTGCCAGGATGCGCTCGCCCGCGTGGCGCTCGATATCGAGCTTGGCCCTTGCCTGCGTTTGGGTGAAGGCGAATTGCGTTCGGGCGGGGCGCGCCGTCCTTCCATATTGGCCGACGCGGTAGAGGCCATTATTGCGGCAGTCTGCCTCGATGCCGGATTCGAGGCTGCGCGGACATTGGTAAACCGTCTGTTTGAACCCTTGCTGGCCGAAGTAAACCCCGTTTTCCCAGGTAAAGATCCCAAGACCGCGCTTCAGGAATGGTTGCAGGGGCGCAGGCTGGCATTGCCGACATATACCATGCTCCGGGTGCTGGGCGAAGCGCATGCGCAGGAATTTGAAGTCGCATGCGAGGTGCCGATGTTTTCCTTGCGCACCATAGGGCATGGCAGCAGCCGCCGCGCGGCGGAGCAACAATCGGCGGAACTGGCGCTCGCCCGGCTGAAACAGACTTGAACATGCCGGATACTGCTCCAGATGCCAGCCGGGCCGGTTTTGTCGCTATTGTGGGTAAGCCCAATGTCGGCAAGTCGACTTTGCTCAATCGCCTTGTGGGGCAAAAAATCAGCATCGTCTCAAGCAAGGCGCAAACCACTCGCCACAGGATAAGGGGCATTCTGAGCGCCAATGGCGCTCAGTTCGTGTTCGTCGATACGCCCGGGTTCCAGACCAGACACCGCAATGCGCTCAATCGCGCGATGAATCGCAATGTCGTTCAGGCGCTGGCCGGTGTCGATTTGGTGTTTTTCGTTGTGGAAGCGGGGTATTTCGACGACGATGACCGTGAGGCGCTGGCCGTTGTTCCGCCTGAAATCAAGGTCGTGCTGGTTATCAACAAGGTCGACCTGCTCGCCGACAAACGCCGCTTGCTGCCTTTCATCGACAGTTTGCGGAATCTGCGCGAATTCTCGGAGATCGTGCCCTTGTCGGCGGAGCGCGGCCATCATTGCGAGGTTCTTGTCGCGGCTGCCGCGCGGCTGCTGCCGGCTGGCGCGCCGCTTTACGGCGAAGATGAAATCACAGATCACAGCGAACGCTTTCTTGCCGCCGAATTTCTGCGCGAAAAACTGTTTCGCCTTCTCGGCGACGAATTGCCTTACGGCCTTGCGGTTGAAATCGAACGCTTCGAGATCGAGGGCGAATTGCGCCGTGTTCATGCTGCAATCATTGTGGACAAGGCCGCGCACAAGGGAATCGTCATTGGGAAAGGCGGCGGCAAGCTCAAGCGGGTGGCGAGCGAGGCGCGCGTCGAAATGGAAAAGCTGTTCGGCGGCAAAGTCTTTCTCGAAACCTGGGTTAAAGTCAGGAGCGGCTGGGCCGACGATGAGCGCGCGCTCAAGAGCCTGGGGTACGAGTGAATCCGAAACAGCGCGTCGCTGGGCAGGCGGCCTGGGTGCTGCATACCCTGCCGTGGCGCGAGACGAGCCTGATCGTCGAAATTTTCTCGCGCGACCATGGCCGGGCTGCGCTCGTCGCCAAGGGTGCGCGGCGGCCTTTATCGGCATTGCGCGGGGTGTTGATGGCGTTTCAGCCGCTTTTGCTCGACTGGTCGGGCAGTAGCGAACTTAAAACGCTGATTCGGGGCGAATGGCGTGGCGGACAAGCCTTGCTTGCCGGGCGCGCGCTGCTGTGCGGCTACTACCTGAACGAGCTTTTGCTCAAGCTGACCGCGCGTGAAGATCCGCATCCGGCGCTGTTCGATGCTTATGAAACGGCCATGGCGGCGCTGGGCCGGGGAGAGAGCCTGTCCCCGGTGTTGCGCCGTTTTGAACTGGCGTTGCTGTGCGAGCTAGGCTATGGGGCCATGCTCGATACCGACGGCGATGGCTATCCTATCCGGCCCGGGCGGCTTTATCTCTATATAATCGAGCACGGCCCCCGGCTTTGCGCGGAGGATGCGGAACGGCAGGCGGCGGATGAGGGTGTGCCCGTCGGCGGTCAGACTTTGATCGACCTTGCGGCGGGGGATTTCAGTTGCACCGCGACGCTGGCCGAGGCCGGGCGTCTGCTGCGCGCACTCATCGACCACCATCTCGGCGGACAGTCTTTACAGTCCCGCCGGGTGCTAAGGGAATTGCAGGAACTGTGATAGAACTCGGCGTCAATATCGACCATGTTGCAACGCTGCGGCAGGCGCGGCGCACTTGGGAACCCGATCCGGTGTGGGCAGCGGTAGAAGCTCATCTCGGTGGCGCGGGCGGCATTACCGTCCACTTGCGCGAGGATCGCCGCCATATCAATGACGACGATGTGCGGAGGCTGCGCGAACTCACCCAGGTCAAGCTCAATCTCGAAATGGCGGCAACAGATGAGATGGTCGGTATCGCCTGCCGCCTCAAGCCCGAAATGGCGATGCTGGTGCCCGAGGGGCGGCAGGAGATCACCACTGAGGGCGGACTCGACGTCTCCGCCCATGAAGCGAAGCTGCGCGAGCGCATCGCCCGGCTGGCGGATGCCGGTATCGTCGCCAGCGTGTTTATCGATGCCGATCCAGCGCAGATCGAGGCTGCGGCGCGGATCGGGTCTCGCGTCTGCGAAATTCACACCGGCCCCTATGCCCATGCCTTTCATGACGCGGGGCGGGATGCCGGAAATCCGGCAGTACGCGCCGAACTCGACAAGGTGCGCGCTGCGGGCGAGGCCGTGCGCGCGGCGGGAATGTGCTTCAACGCCGGGCACGCGCTCAACTACTACAATGTGCAGCCGCTAGCCGCGCTTGCGGGTGTGCGCGAATTGCACATCGGCCACGCCATCGTCAGCCGCGCCGTGTTCATCGGCCTGCGTGGCGCTGTGGCCGAAATGAAGCGCCTGATGCGCGAGGCGTCGGGATCGCCGGCATGATCCGCGGCATCGGAACAGACATCGTCCGTATCGACCGCCTGCACGCGGCCCTTGGCCGCCACGGCGAAGCGTTCGCGTTGCACATTCTGGCGGCAGCCGAACACGAAGAATGGCGGGCTGCCCGCGATCAGGCCCGCTTTCTCGCAAAACGATTCGCGGCCAAAGAAGCGTTCGGCAAGGCATTGGGCACTGGACTGACGGCCCCGGCGACTCTGGGCGCGCTGGCGGTGGAGCACGATGCGTCTGGCAAGCCCAGTTTCGGCTACGGCGAGCGCCTTGCCTCTCATATGGCCGCGCAAGGTTTGTCTGCTCATCTCAGCCTGAGCGACGAGCGCGATTATGTTGTTGCCTTTGCGGTGATCGAATGTCAATAGATATCCAGCCTCTCCAATTGCCGCGCGGTTGCCTGATGATTGATGTCGCCGGTACTGCGCTTACCGCCGAGGAACGCGAACGCCTGTGCGATCCAAGAGTCGGCGGCGTCATTTTTTTCGCGCGCAATTACACCGATTCCGAGCAACTGCGAGCGCTCGCCGCCGAAATCCGCGCCCTGCGCTCGCCATCGCTGGTTATCGCGGTCGACCATGAAGGCGGGCGGGTGCAACGCTTTCGCGGCGATGGCTTTACCCGTCTGCCCGCGATGCGCACCATCGGCGCTTTGTGGGAAAGCGATCATGTCGAAGCTCTGGCGGCGGCGCGGACTACTGGTTTCGTCCTCGCGGCAGAACTCGTCGCTCATGGCGTTGACCTGAGCTTCGCGCCTGTGCTCGATCTTGACTATGCTTGTAGCCGCGCCATCGGCAACCGCGCTTTTCATCGCGATCCGGCAGTGGTGGCCGCGCTGGCGCAATCGCTCGTGGCGGGCATGGCCGAGGCTGGAATGGGCGCGGTCGGCAAGCATTTTCCCGGACACGGTTGTGTCGAGGCTGATTCGCACCATGATGTGCCGGTCGATGAGCGCGCATTCGAGACGATCTGGGCCGACGACATGGCGCCATACAGGCATCGGCTGCTGCGGCAACTTGCCGGAGTCATGCCGGCCCATGTCGTCTATTCGCGCGCCGAGCCGCAAAACCCCGGGCCTGCTGGTTTTTCGCGTTTCTGGCTGAACGACATATTGCGCGGCAGGCTCGGGTTCAATGGCGTCATTTTTAGTGACGACCTCAACATGGCGGGCGCTCTCGTAGCCGGGGACATCGTGGCAAGGGTGTCGGCGGCGGCAGCCGCAGGATGCGACATGCTGCTCGTTTGCAACCGTCCCGATCTCGTCGCCGAACTCTTTGACCGGGGAATGCCAGAACCCGATGCCGCCAGCCTCGCGCGGCTTGCCGCGCTCGCTACTCCGGTGTCGCGGCCCTGGTGTGCCGATCCCTTCGCGCTCGAACTGTATTTGCCGTATTTGCAGGCGCGCGAGAAAGTTTTGGCGCTTTCCGCCATGGATTCCGTGGACAATTCCACGATGGCGGCGGCGACGATAGGTATGGGACTGCCAAATAAGGGAAGCGATGGACAATTCCCATCCGCTCTGGCCGGGCCTGTCGAAGCCCGCGATTCTACGGAGAATGCCTTTCGACAAGTCCAGGGCGAACGAAATTGTCCAGAAACTCAAGGTGAACGGAATTGTCCGGAGACTTCTGGACCGTTGCCGCGAACCTGAAACGGACTTTGCTGAAACGGACTTCATATTCCCGGGGGAAGAAATATGCGCCGAGCCGGGTATTTTTTTATTATCTTCTTTACCGCATTGGGCGGATGGATTTTCCTGTGGCAATCCGCCGGGGATGTTGCCGCGGAAGGCGCGCCGCATGTGGCTGATGCTCCCGGGAAAGTCTTGCGCCTGGGCATTGCGCCATTTTATTCCGCACCTGCATTGTCGCGCACGCACCGGCCTTTGCGCGATTACCTGTCGCGTACCCTGGGGGCGGAAGTCGTCGTGTATTCCGCGCGCGATCATGAGCGTTTCCTGAGCAGCGCCCGCGATGCCGGGTACGATATAGTCATTTCTCCCATACACTTCCTGCCAATGCTGGCCGATGCTGGTTTCACGCCCTTGGTGCGTTACCGCAAGCCGCTCGAACTGCTGCTTGTCGTGCGGGACGATAGCGGCATCGAAAAGCTTGGCGATCTGCGCGGGCGGCGCATTGGCTTGCCTGATCGCCTTTCGTTCTATCACATCCTCGGCATGCAGTGGCTGAGTACCCTGGATCTGAATTCAGGATCGGATTACGTACTGAGTGAATGGCCCTCGCACATGGCTTTGCTGCTGGCCGTGCATGCAGGCCGTGCCGACGTTGCCGTGACGGGGCGTGCTCCCGTGCTCCTGCTCAATGCGAGTGTGCGCAATCGCCTCAAGGTGCTGGATGCCGGCCATCCGGTGTTTCCTTCGTTGGTGACGCTGGCGCATGGCAGTCTGGGCGCTGCGGAAATCGAACGCATTCGCGCCGCGCTGGAAGCCTTTCCGAAAAGCACGGAAGGAGAGCGCTTCTTCGCCGACTCGGGCTACGGCGGCTATGTTCCGGCAACGATGAGCGATGTGATGCAAGCCCGCCGCTACGAGTCTCTAGTTTCCCAGTTATTGCCTTCCGCCAATGGCGCTGCCGGGAAACCAGATAGGCAATGAGCGGCAATGAGCCGGTGAGCAATCCACCTGGGGCCGCCTTCGATTCGCGCGCCTTCCTGCGTACCGCGCCAGAAGCGCCAGGTGTCTACCGCATGATCGGCATCGACGATCAAGTGCTGTATGTCGGCAAGGCCAAGAACCTCAAGCGGCGGGTATCGAGCTATTTCCGTGGGAATCTGCCGAGTCCGCGCATCGCCATGATGGTGGCGCAGATAGTGCGTGTAGACATTACGCCGACGCGCTCGGAAGCCGAGGCGCTGCTGCTTGAAAACAACCTCATAAAAAGCCTGCTCCCGCGCTACAACATTTTGTTCCGGGACGATAAAAGCTATCCATATATCGAATTGTCTGGCGATGAGTTTCCGCGCCTCGCTTATCATCGCGGCGCTTTTGCCAGGGGCGCGCGCTATTTCGGCCCGTTTCCCAACTCCCGTGCGGTGCGCGAGAGCATCCATTTACTGCAAAAGACCTTCCGCTTGCGCACCTGTGAAAACAGCGTTTTCCAGAATCGCTCGCGGCCATGCCTGCTCGCGCAAATCAAACGTTGCAGCGCGCCCTGCGTAGCGGAAATTGGTCACGATGCCTATACCGCCGAAGTGCGGCTGGCGAGCCGCTTTCTCGATGGGCAGGCAAGCGAAGTCATAGACGATCTCAGCGCGCGCATGCAGGCCGCCGCCTTGCGGCTGGCGTTTGAAGAAGCGGCGGCCTGCCGCGATCAGGTCAGGGTATTGCAGGCGGTGTTGCATCGCCAGTTCGTGGAGAGCCGCAGGGATGAGGATGTCGACATAATTGCCTCGGTGGCGTCCGGCGGCATGGTCTGCGTGAATATCGCCATGGTGCGCGGGGGCCGTCATCTCGGCGACAGGCCGCAGTTTCCCAGCGGCGCCGCAGTAGACGATGCCGGCGATGGACTGGCCGCTTTCGTCGAGCAGCATTACGCAGTTCACCCGCTGCCTGCGCGGATACTGGTCGGCTTGTCCGTCGAAGCGGTGCGCGAGGCGCTGGCCGAAATTTCAAACAGCCCGCCATCCTTGGCCCGTCCGCGCCATGCCGCCGAAAAGGCATGGATGGAGATGGCGGAAAAAAACGCACGTCTGGCGATAGAAGTCCGCCTGAGCGATGCGGGCCGTATAGGCGAACGACTGCAAGCCTTGCGTGAGGCGCTCGATTTACCCGAACTTCCGGCGCGTATCGAATGCTTCGACATCAGTCACACCATGGGTGAAGCCACCGTCGCCTCCTGTGTGGTGTGTGTTGATGGCGCCATGAAGCATAGCGAATACCGGCGTTACAACATTAGCGGAATCACGCCGGGGGACGATTTCGCTGCCATGCGGCAAGTGTTGATGCGGCGCTATGGCAAAGTCGCTGCTGGAGAGGGCATATGCCCCGATCTCATCCTGATCGACGGCGGCCGCGGTCAAGTGAGTGCGGCGGCGGCCACTCTTGCCGAAGCAGGCTTGAAAGCGGTCAATATGCTTGGCGTTGCCAAGGGGGAAGGGCGGAAGGCGGGGCTGGAGACGCTGATTTTCTCCGACGGGCGCGAGGGCGTGGCGCTCGGCGGCCAGTCGCCTGCATTACATTTGGTGATCGAAATCCGCGACGAAGCGCACCGTTTCGCCATCGCCGGACACCGTGCCCGCCGTGGCAAGGCGAGAACCCGTTCGACGTTGGAAGACGTTCCAGGCATTGGCCCGGCGCGCCGGCGCGCCCTGCTTGCCACATTTGGGGGGCTGGACGGAGTGCGCGCCGCCACCGTCGAGGATCTTTGTCGTGTTATCGGGATTAACCGTAGGCTTGCTGAACAGATATACTCCGCATTGCACTAATTAACGATGTAAGCAAGGAAGCGCTGGAACAAATCTGTTCGCCCCGAACTTGTCGAAGGGCATTGCCTGTGGAATCGCGGGCTTCGACAAGCCCAGTCCGAACGGATGAAAATTGCCCAGTGTTTTCATTACTAACGATGGCAAGGGCGAATCCGTCGCGCCGTGTATGCGAATAAACATTCCTAATCTATTGACGTGGGGGCGCATCGCCCTGATCCCGGTTTTTATCGGTATTTTTTATTTGCCCGACGCTTGTATGAACATGGCGCAGAAAAACCTGTTGGCCATGGTGCTTTTCGTGGCTGCGGCTATAACCGACTGGCTCGATGGCTATCTTGCCCGCGTCCTGCGGCAGGCTTCGGCTTTTGGCGCTTTTCTCGATCCCGTGGCCGACAAGCTGATGGTGGCCACGGCGCTCATCATGTTGGTGCAACTCTCGCGCGTCGATGTTCTCATCGCCATCATCATCATCGGGCGTGAAATCACCATCTCGGCGCTGCGCGAATGGATGGCGCGGGTGGGCGAATCGACGAGCGTGGCCGTGGCCTATATCGGCAAGCTCAAGACGACGGCGCAAATGTCCGCCATTCCAGCACTACTCTACGACGGATCGTTTCTGGGTTTCGACATCCGCCTCATCGGCAGCATCCTGATCTACGTTGCCGCCGCGCTGACCTTGTGGTCGATGGGGTATTACCTCAACCGCGCCATGCCTACGCTGGCGAAGCG